>DAITPE010000043.1:0-16130 GCA_036833775.1 Pyrinomonadaceae bacterium
CGCTGCTTAAATATGTCGGTCAAACGCGCAAACCTGTTTTGCTTAAACGCGGAATGGCGGCGACTTTGGAAGAATTTCTGCTCGCGGCTGAATATATTATGGCGGAAGGAAACTACGACGTAATTTTGTGTGAACGCGGCATCAGAACTTTTGGAAATCACGCACGAAACACTTTGGATCTTTCGGTCGTTCCGGCTGTTCAAAAAATCACGCATCTTCCGATCATCGTCGATCCTTCGCACGGAACAGGCAGAAATTATATGGTTAATCCATTAGCACGCGCCGGAGTCGCGGTCGGCGCAGACGGTTTGATTATCGAAGTTCATCCGTGTCCCGAAGAAGCTCTCTGCGACGGCGCACAAGCGCAGACTTTGGAACAATATTTAGAACTTTATTCGCAAGTCAAAGCGATTCACGAAATCCTTGCCAAAGAAGAAATGGCGATCGCAACCGTTTAATTAAAAAAGGCGCATATCAAATGCGCCTTTTACATTTTCACCAATTTTTCCGCAAACCAATTTTCTAATTCTTCTTCGGTCAAATTCCCTTCCGCAAGTTTTAGAAAAGTTAAGTATTTTTCTTCTTGCGTCGCTACGATGTTGAATCCGTTTATTAATAAAAATGTTCTTGAAACAACTAATGCCGTTCTTTTGTTGCCGTCTATGAACGGATGATTTTTGGCAATTCCGTAAGCAAGACTTGCCGCAAGTGCTGAAATCGACGGAATATTTTCGCTGTAAGCCAATAAATTTTGCGGTCTTGCCAAAGCAGATTTCAACAAACCTTCATCCCGAACGCCGTCACCGCCGCCGTGTTCGGCAATTTGTCTGCTGTGTATCGCGTAAACCGTTTCTTCCAACAGCCATTTTATTTCGCTCATTTTTTATTCTGCCAGTTTTCTTAAAACATCGCGGTCTTCGCGCATTACTTGCTCGGCAAATTTCATTTGTTCGGCAACTTCTGGATCATACGGTGTCAGTTCGATTCCCTGTTTTGTTTCAATTGCAAAAAGCGTATCGCCTTTTGAAACTCTTAATTTTTCCAACATTTCCTTCGGCAAAATAATACCCGTCGAATTTCCAATCGTTGTAATTTTCAATTTACTCGTCATAATTAACCTCGCTTGTAATATAACAATTGTTTTAACTTTAAATCAACAAAAAAATACGAGCCGACAATTTTCCCGAGAGTCGACTCGTATTTTTGTTTTTCGTTTTGCCTTTTGCCTATTTTGCCAAACGAACTTTTAATAACCCGTAATATTGAATGTAGCAGCTAAGCATTGCCGTGACGATCAATAATGTCATCGGAATGAAACGAAATGTTTCCGGTAAAACCGTTCCGAGTGTTTGACGGAACATAACGCCTAAAACCAAAGCGAAAACTGCGATGCACGTTCTGCCTAAAACCCAATTACCGAAACTCGGTTTGTCGTCTGAAGGTAAAAAGTAAGGCAAAACTAAAAGCATCGATAAAGTTATTGCCAATGCCGCCGTATCGAGCGCAAAATAGCTCATACTTTGTCCTAATTCGACTGCTAAAAAGAAAAGAACAAAGGTCGTGTCAATGGCGAAACTTTTATCGCTTGCAGTTTCAAGTTGAATCGGTTCGACTTGCGTTAATGTTTTCATATTATATATTTGTATTAAAACTAAACACTTTGGGAACTCGCTTAAACTTCAAGCAATTAATATGCCGTTTATAAAATTTATTTATTACCGGGATTTTTGAATTGCGTATAAGCAACTCTGAAAAGTTCCGATAAAGCTTTGGCGGTTTCCGGTGTCAGATTCTTGTCTGCACGAAGATGCGCTTCGACGATTTCCGGCGTTGCTTCGTGCGGATAATAGATTACAGGTTCAATCTCTTCTTCATTCCCATTTTTTTTCATCACGCGATCGACCGGCATATCGAGCCAGTTGGTCAAACGCGCAATATTGTCGGCGTCGGGCTTTCCCGTTCCGTTTTCGATGCGTGAAAGCGTCGAAGCCGAAACATTCGTAACGTCTGCGACATCGCGCAAACTTAATTTCAATTCCTCACGGCGGCGTTTAATGGCACGACCGAGTTCGATTGTATTGATCAGACTTTCATTTTTGAATGCCATATTTTTCTTTCTCCACTATTTACAAATTCAAGTGTCATAGATGCACTTGTCATTTCACAGATAAAACATAACATAGAGAAATTTTAAATGCAACACCGCGTTTCACGCTTGCAACAAAGAAATTGTTTTGATACAATGTTTCACAGATGAAACGAAGACTTATTCATCTTGTTGCAAACATTGATATTTAATTATTTGCAAAACGAAAAGGGAGAGAAAAATGACAGCAATAGCAGTAGAAAAAAATATAACGGAGAAACGTGACAAACGCGCCAAATCGATTGCGGCGATGGGATTAGTCAACCGCGAAGGCGACAAATTCCGCGTTTCGACCCCTTCTCTGCGCGGCAAACAAAATTCTTACGAAGTTTGGCGCGATGAAGTCGGAAAAATCCGTTGTAATTGTCTTGAATTTGAAGAAGCGGCTGTCACGGATTCGGGATTTCGTTGCGAACATATTTTAGCGGTGAAATACGCTTTGGTCGCAAAAAATACCGAACCGGTTACGAAGCAACCCGTCAAAGTTACGACCGAGATCGAAGTTGTTTCTAACGACAAACGCGCAACTGAGTCGTCTGATTCGGGATTTGGGAATTCGGATTTGGGATTGAAAGATTCTAAAACCATTGAAACCAAACTCGAAAAGTCCACGGACGGCGAACAGAAGAATGTTGAAAAATCTGCCGATGTTTCGGAAAACGGACAAGCCGAAACAGTTGAAGCGAATTTTCAGCAGCTTGCGAACACAAAAGGAGAAAATAAAATGTTACAGGAAAATTTGAAAGAGATGCCGTTTTTGACGGCTGATGAAGTTTCGTTTGAAATGAACGAATCGCCGAACAATGTTTTGAACTTTACTTCGACCTTGAAGGAATTGCGTAAACACGTCGATCCGAATTTGGTCAAACAGCGCGAAGGCTGGCGCGACCGCAACGGCAACACGCATTACGTCGATTATGTCGAATGGCACACGGTCGCCGACATTTTGGACGAAAATGCGCCGAATTGGTCGCACACGGTCAAAGATATTCGTCAAATCGGCGGAATTTTCACGGTTACGGTCGCGATCACGATCGACGGCGTGACGCGTGAAGGCATCGGAACCGGAACGGCTGACAGCGAACTCGGCATCAAAAAAGCCGAACACGACGCATTAAAACGTGCCGCCGTAAAATTCGGAATCGCACGCGATCTTTACAAAAAAGAATCCGACGTCATCGAACGCGACGGCGCAGTTCCGACTTCGACCAACGACGGCGGAAACAACAATAACGGCGGCGGTTTTCCGAACAATCCGATCGGGCGTTCGCTTTCCGATCTTGTCACGGCAAAACAGCTCGGAATGATTCGCGCGATCGCTCGTGAAATGACCGTCGATCCTGACGAAGAATGCAACAACGTAATGCAGTGCAAAACCGACGAACTCTCGAAAAAAGCGGCTTCGTCATTTATCCAGCACTTACAGGATTTGCAAAAGGAACAACAGGCAGAAGTTCCGATGCGCCGCGCCGGATAATTTAACTTTGAGTTTTGTGCCGGCGAATGACGTTTTAGTTGCGGAAATTTAGAACAAAGGACAATGATTCTCATAAATTTTCGTCGGCACAAATTGAAATTTCTCACCAACAAGTTGTTTTGAGTTGTGAAAAACCGTCCAGCTTTCTCCACGGAGCCAGCAATCTCACTCACGACTCAAAACACTCACATTTATTTTTTTATTAGTTATTTGAAATGGTTTTATATTTACTGAAAGTCGTGTTATTCTCTTTGCAAATTGTGAAATCGAATCGCAGTTTGTCCCCGAAAAACTATAAAGAATAACAAACAGAGAGGAAAAACTATGGCTGGTAAATTTGAGATCAAAAAATCGGCAAACGACAAATTTCATTTTAATTTAAAGGCTGGAAACGGACAGATCATTTTGTCGAGCGAAATGTACGAAACGAAAGCCGCTTGCGAAAACGGCATCGAATCGATCAAGAAAAACGCGGGCGAAGAAAAACGTTTTGAAAAACGCGAAAACAAGAATGGCGAACCGTATTTCATTATCAAAGCCGGAAACGGACAGGAAATCGGCAGAAGCGAATATTATTCATCGGATGCGGCGTGTCAAAACGGCATCGATTCCGTGATTAAAAACGCGCCCGACGCAACGATCGTCGATTCGACACAAGCCTGAAATTAAATAAATTTGTCTGAACATTTCAAGACAAAAGCAGAGATTCAAAGAGCTTGCTTTTTGCATCTCTGCTTTTTTATTTCAGGAGTAATTCTCAAAATGGAAGTCCCGGCAAATTTCAGTAAATTCATCGGAAATTGGAGCGGAAATTATAAATTATATTTAGGTTTGGAACCTGATTCGATCTTTGAATCAAAAACGAATGCTTTGGTCGATTTCACCGCCAAAGGCTGTTTTTTGAAGATCGAATACGATTGGTTTTATCAGGAAAAACCGCACGAAGGTTTGATTCTGCTCGGTAAAGACAAAGATTCGCAAAAATTCATCGCTTTTTGGATCGATTCGTTTCATCTGAGCGATAAATATATGGTTTCCGAAGGCGGTTTCGACGCAAACGAAAACATTTCGATCAAAGGTTCTTATTCAGTTCCCGGTTATCCCGATTGGGGTTGGAAAACTGTTTTCGATTTTTCTGATGAGCAAAGTTTGAAAATAATTATGTATAACATTTCGCCCGAAGGCATTGAAGAATTGGCGGTCGAAGCCGTTTATCACAAATAATTTTCTTCTCCAAAGAGAAAAAGAAGGCTTTGATATTTCGATTGTTTGAAATATCAAAGCCTTCTTTTTCTCTATTTTATTCTGAATCTAACCTTCGCGTTTTCCGGTAAATTCCAACGGCATCGGTATCACAGGCGCGGAAAGCGTTCCGCTGATCGAATCGCCTTCAACATTTCCCGAGATTGAGATTTCCAAAAGCTGCCCTTGCATTTCAGTTAGGGCAACGGCTGAAACTTTATTTCCGCGCACTTTTCCGTCGGTGATTTTGCCTTCGCCGAGCATCGATTCGAGCTTGCCGTTGACAGTTTCCTGGGTTTGTTCCAATTTCAACGAAACAGGAATTTGCTGACCTTGAAAATCGATCGTCAAATCCCAATTTCCGCCGACGTTTGCAGTTTCTGCGGTTTCATTTTGCATATATTTTTCAATTTCCTGTTTCTTTCCGTCCGTGTCGAAAATCTCGATGTTTTCGGAATATTCTTTGACTTGCGATAAGATTTCTTCCGCGTCGCCGACGATGACAAGTGCGAACTTATCGGGCTGAATATATTGATTTGCGACACGCGAAACTTCTTCGATCGTCACGCTATTTACGTTATCGCGGTAAGTTTGCAGATAATCTTCGGGCAAACCGTGAAGCTTTTGCGACACGATCAAACTCGTCAAACCTTCCTGCGTTTCGGCACGAATCGGGAAAACTCCGGTCAGATAACTTTTCGCGTCCTGCAATTCTTCTTCGGAAACTTTTTCGTCGCGAATTCGATTCAATTCGTAGAAAAACTCTTTCAAACTCGCGCCCGTGACATCGTTTCTGACTTCGGCGGTCGCTTCAAATTCGCCTGCGAGTTTTTTCATATCGAAACGTGAATATGCGCCGTAAGTGTAGCCTTTTTCTTCGCGGATATTCATAAAAATGCGCGAAGACGCGCCCGCGCCAAGAATCTGATTCATCAAAAGAATCGGAAAATAATCGGGATTTCTGCGCTTTACGCCGTTCAAAGCGATCACGATATTCGATTGCGCCGAACCTTTTCGGTCAACGAGCGTCAAAGTTTTGTTCGTGCGTTCGGGCGGCGCGGGAAATTCGATATTTTGCAGATTTCCCTTTTCCCATTCGCCGAATTTATCGTTCAATTCATTTAAAATCTCGTCGCGTTCGACATCGCCGACGACGAAAAATATCGCGTTGTTCGGGATAAAAGTTTTCGCGTGATATTCGACCAATTTATCGCGCTGCAATCTTTCGACATCTTCGGGTTTTGCCGAGATCGTCGCATACGGATGTTCGCCGTAAAGGATTCGCGCGGTTTGTTCGTTAGCCAGAAAGCTCGATTGCGAACGCTGATATTTCAAATTTTCGAGCATATTGCGGCGGTAAAGATCGAGTTCGTTTTCGGGAAACGTCGGGCGCAAAACCATCTCGGAAATAAGGCGCAAAATGTCCGAAGTATAAAGCGAAAGCGCGGACGCGCCGATGACCGTGAAATCGTCGGACGAGCTTGCGTTGATGCTTGCGCCCAATCTTTCGATCTCTTCGGCAAGCTGTAACGACGAATAATTTTCGGTTCCTTCCGAAAGCAGCGAAGCGATCGCCGAATTGAGTCCGACCGCATCTTTCGGCTCGTTTGCGTCGCCGTCAAAAAACGCCAAACGGAAACTTACCAAAGGAAATCTTTTGTCTTCGATAATGACGACCTTCAAACCATTTTCGAGTTCGGTTTCAAAAGGCGTCGGAATATTAAAAGGAATCGGCGCAAGCGGGGCTGGCGCAGTTTTTCTAAAATCAGTTGACATATTATTTGTAATAAATAAATTAACAGAGATGACAGGATAAACAAGGATTTATGTAATTCTTAAAATATCCCTGTTAATCCTGTCATCCCTGTTAATTATTAACCTTTTCCGACCGTAACAACGTCGAGCAATGCGCGGTTTTCGGTGTTCAGATATTCGGCGACGGTTTGTTGAATATCGTCGGGCGTGATGGCGAGAAGATCGTCCAGTTCCGAATTGATCAACGTCGGATCGCCGTCGTAAAGCGCGTATTCGGCAATGGATTGCGCGCGCGACATCGAAGATTGACGGACGCGAACCGTGTCGTTCAGCAAACCGTTGTGCAATTTCTGCATTTCGGCAGGTTTTACGCCGTTTGCCGCGATGTCATTGATTTCGTGCATAATTACTTCGCGGATTTTGCTCAAATCTTTTTCGGGTTTCGGGATCGCGCCGATAAAAATGCTCGAAGGTCCGCGCCGTTCGTCGGTAAAACCGAATAATTGCACGACCGATTCTTCGCCCTTCACGAGTTTTTGATAAAGCCGCGAGCTGTCGCCGTCATAAAGAATCTTCCCTGCCAGATAAAGCGCGTGAAACTCCTTCGTGCGGCGCGGCGGAATCTTCCAACCGATCAAAAATGCGGGCAAAGGCGCAAGTTTGTCTTCATATTCCTGATAAGTTTGCGCCACTTCGCGCGGCTCGGTCACGTCGAGTTCGGGCGGCAATGGCTGATGCGGAATATCGCCGAAAAACTTTTCAACCAATTCCTTCGCAGTTTCCGTTTCAAACGCGCCCGAAATCACTAAAACGGCATTGTTCGGCGCGTAATAGATTCTGAAAAATTCCTGCACGTCTTCGACCGTCGCCGCGTCGAGATGATCCATTGAACCGATCGTCGAATGCGCGTTCGTAAAATTCTTGTAGATCATCTGATTGATGAGATCGAAGATCTGTCCGTAAGGCTGATTGTCATAACGCAGACGTTTTTCTTCCTTGACGGCATCGCGCTGATTGTCGAGATTTTCCTGCGTCACGGCAAGCGAGCGCATCCTGTCCGATTCGAGCCACAGCGCGAGCGGCAACTGATTTGCGGGCAAAGTTTCATAATAATTCGTGCGTTCCGATGAAGTCGTGCCGTTCATCGTGCCGCCGGCTTTCATAATAAACTGAAAATGCCCGGCTTTCGGCACGTTTTCCGAACCTTGAAACATCATATGTTCAAACAAATGCGCGAACCCTGTGCGGTCTTCGCGTTCATTGCGCGAACCGACATTATAATAAACCGCAACGGCAACGACCGGCACCGAATCATCGTGATTCAACACCACTCTCAAACCGTTTTCCAACTTAAATTCCTCGATATGAAGCGGCGGAAGCTTGAAGTTTTCTGACATACTTTTTGATAAATTACCTCAAAATTTATCAAACCATTTTGAGCGGGAAATTGCAAAACATCAATTCATTCAAAACATCGGCGGCGGCGGCGGTTCGGATGTAGGTTTTTCTTTGAATTTTATAAATCTTGGAACAAACTTCAAAATTACATAAATAGGTATTGAATAAATAAAAACATTGACCACTATGAAATAAATAATCAGTTTTATGATTGCCGAAACATTTGGATTCATATTTATTTTGAATTCATCAAACAATGGTTTAAGCAAATATAAAGACGGATAAAATGGAATTCCTGCGATTGATTTATCGAGTTTGTCAACCAATTTGTAAGATTCCAATATTCCGAAAATCGTTAAATAAACGATTATCAAAATAGCAGCCATCAAAATTGAAATGAATATTTTTTTCATCTATTTATTCAATAAATTACAGAATCCGTCTTGAATCAAGTCCATTCGTCGTCCTGATTTCAATCAATATTTAACTAAAACAACGGCGGCGGCGGTGGTTCTGCGGAAGGTAAATGTTTTGGTTGCTTGTTTCGCGTAACAAAACGCAAAATAACGTAGATCGGCAGGGCATAGATCATCGTATTCAAGAGATAGACCACAAATATTGAAAACAACAGATATTTTATATTCGGTTTGCCCGTTTCATTTATTTGAGGATTAATAATTTCAAAAAGCCTTGTCGCAAAATACAACGGAATCCGAACTGCTGAATCCTTTTTAAAGCGGTAAATATTGAAATAAGTTAAAGAAATTAAAATCCCCGTATAAACAACATTCAAAGCAAAGGAAATCGCCGCCGATAATAATAATTTCTTCATCAATTTTAGAACTTAACAGTGGAATCAAAACCGAAACTCAAATCAATTTATCAACAATCATTACACATTCCATAATAATTTTCGTAAAAGCCGTCGTTTAAATCGATCTTTTGATTACACATAAAAAAGGCGGGAACTTTCCCGCCTTTCGAGTTTTAAGTTTGGTCGCCGTTCGGCGCGGAACGCCGTCTGCCGCTTCTTCGTTCGGATTTTCGGATATATCCAAAGCCCGAATATAGTGCGCTGTCGGGTCCGAATTCCCTGTCGCCCTCCACATCCTTCGCCACATAATCGCAATCTTCCATAAAAGATTTGTTCATATTGTCGCGTTGGATTTTCAAAGACTTCGTATGCGCTTCGGAAGCCGAAATTTGGTCTTCGACGGCTTCGATCGCCGCCTGTTTATCTCTAAATTGCGGTAATGTCATATCCGCCCATTTGTGATCGGGTGAATTTTCAGCCCAAGAATTAATAAAACGATCGCCTCTTTCACGAGCCGCTTTCGGAGAATATCTTGCCATATTTTTTTTACCTCTTAATTTTTGTAGTTTTTTTTTGACCAATTCCCAAAGCCGACGATCACGGCGACCGTCTGTTGTGAAATTTACGCTTTTAGGAAACTTTTAAGTTTATAAACCCATTTTCAGCGGCTGTCAATACATTTTAAATTATGAAAAAAAGCAATAAATAACCGATATTTTCTATTGTTGAATCAAAAGTATTTACAAATTTACGCCGATGAAAAAAATTTTCAAAAAGCAAAAAAAATCATTCAAAAAAGCGTCCGACATACTTCAGTTTGTCGTTCCTCGCCGACAATCAACAAACTAAAGTTTGTTGGACGCGCTTTCCGTTCTTTCCGACTTATTCATATCTCGATTCGGTATTTATAGAAAATCCGTGAATTTATTTAATGATCGAGCAAAAGAATTCAATAAATGTGCAAAACAATTGAATTACAGAGCCGATTAATTAAATACATCAGCCCAACAATTGAATTAACTTGCTCTGTAATTGAATTAACTTGCCCTGTAATTGAATTAACTTGCTCTGTAATTCAATTGTTTTGCCCTGTAATTGAATTCTTTTGCCGATGTATTTAATTAATTTGGCTGTTTATTGAATTATTTTGAGGTTTTGAAGTATTTATTTACGGATTTATCTATTAATCACGGCAAGTTTTCCAATCAAATCACCGTATAAACTTCCGCCTAATCGCCAACGCCACCAAAGCCGCTTGCAAAGGTGCATAATCATTTAGCTTTTTAGAAGATTCCAAATGTCTTCAAAAAACAAATGATCAATTGTCCGAATATGCTTTTTCAGCAAATCGTCGCGTTCCATATTTGGACGAATATCACAGTAATAAACACCATCTAAAGGATTTAATTTCACAGTAAAGGCTTTGAAATGACCTGTTAAGAAAGTCGAGTTAATTCCATAGATGTTTTCTTTTTTAGTTTGCTTTCTTTGAACATCATTCAAAAATATAGCAATATGCGGCAAGGATGTTTCGGTTAATTTCGAGTAGAGAAATTTATCCATAAAGATTTTATCAATGCGATCTTTGCTTGAAGTTTTTACCGAACCGATTGCTTTTAGTTGTTCACCATCCATTATGAGTAAATCGTGTTGATAACTCATATTAAATTGCAGTTCATTATCAACATAAACCGGAACTTTAACCGTTCCGGTCTGGCAATTAATACCGATTTTGTTTAATAAAATTTGAATGAGTCTTTCAAATAAATCACCGTTTACTTTTCTTGCCTGATTCGATGCTCCCGCAGGTAAAGCATCTAAAGCGATTCCGATTGTTTGTTGAATTGTATAAATACTTTTGATTAAAATCTCACGGGCGTGTAAATCTTCTGGAGTAATTTGTTGTATCGAAGATAAAATCTTTGGAAATTCAACAGTAATTTTATTAATCTCATCGAAATTATAAAATAAATTGGAATTAATCGGACGGCTAATATTGAAATAACCGTCTTCATTAAACTGAAAAAACCGATAGTGATTTTCGTTTTGCGAAACAATAACGGCTTGCAAATGTTCGGGAATAACATTTAAGAATACTTTGGTAAACTCAATATAAAATTCCAATTTCGTATAATTTTCTTTATTGACGGCAAATTTAACAATTTCGGGCAGATTCATCTGATTTTTTCTCTTCTTTGAAGTGTTTTCCGATCGAGTTCGATCCATTTTTCAATCGGCATCGGCTTTATTTTATTAATTCTTTCGATTGCCCAACCGTTATATTCGGGAATTTGTTCGCAACCAAGCCATTTTCTTTGAAGCTGTTCAGCGACAACCAATGTCGTGCCGGAACCGGTAAATGGGTCTAAAACAATATCACCGATTTTTGAAGAAGCCAATACAAACTTTCTTACAAGTTCTTCTGGTTTTTGCGTTGGATGCGGAGTCTTTTCATTCATTCCATTACAAGTTGTTGGAATATCGATAACATCTTTCGGCTTTGCGCCCAATGGATTAGGAAACCATAGATCACGCCGTTTGCCGTTGCCGTAATTACTTGTTTCAGCTTGCGGATGAGAAGGATATTTCAAAGTGTGATTTCCATACGGAATACGAATCGAATCGACATTCAATTCGTTTTTTCTGTTTTTCCTGAAATGAAGTATGCTTTCATGAGATCGTCCCCAATCCTTGCCGAGATTCGCTTTATTTTTATAATGCCAAATCAGCCAACGGCAGGATTTGAAAAATTTCGAAGCAGGATGTTTGATGTCCGCCAAAATTTCGGAAAATCCGCAAATGTACATTGAACCATTAGGTTTCAGAATTCTTGCCACTTCCTTAATCCATTCAAGTGACCATTGAATATAAGCTTCCTGACTTTCAAAATTATCCCATTCCGCCTTATTTAAATTATAAGGCGGGTCTGCAAAAACCAAATCGACCGTGGAATCATCAAGCAATTTCAGCCATTCAATTGAGTTTCCTTCATATAAATATCCGTTTTGGTGAGAATGCCTTAATTTAAGATTTCTTTCAATCAGTTGATTCATTGAAATTGGAAAATGAAACTGTTCATTTTTTTCAAGGGCTAACTGTATTGCGTCCATAACTATTTCACTTCACTTTATTAGCTAATCATTGCTTTTTATTTTCATTGCCTTTTATTTTCGGAAAAAATCAATTGATTTAAAACAAATAATTTTCCCGAATGCCGTTGAACAAACGGCGTTCGGGTTGATTTTAATTATTCTTCAAATTGTTTCCGCAAACTTTCCGTGTAAGGTGCGCGGGCGACTCCTTTTTCGGTGATGATCGCGGTGACGAGCTCGTTTGGCGTTACGTCGAATCCGTAGTTGCTGACACCGATGCCTTCGGGGGCAAGTTGAACGTCTTTGACGTGCGTTATTTCGCGGCGGTCGCGTTCTTCGATCGGAATGTCGTCGCCGGTCGGGCAATTCAGATCAACGGTCGAAAGCGGCGCGGCGACGTAGAACGGAATATTGTGGCGATGCGCGAGAACGGCGACCATATATGTGCCGATCTTGTTGGCAACGTCGCCGTTTGCCGCGATTCGGTCGGAACCGACGACGACGGCTTGCACACGTCCTTTCTTCATTACGTGACCGCTCATATTATCGGTAATTAATGTCACGGGAATGTCGTCTTGATTTAATTCCCAAGCGGTAAGACGTGCGCCTTGCAAGTAAGGGCGCGTTTCGTCGGCGATAACGGACACGGTTTTGCCTTGATCGACTGCGCCGCGAATCACGCCGAGCGCAGTTCCCCAAACTCCGCCCGTCGCTAATGCGCCCGCGTTGCAGTGCGTCAAAACGGTCGAATCGTTTTCGATAAGTTCGCCGCCGAATTTAGCAATTAAGCGTTGCGATTCGATGTCTTCGTCGTGAATCGCTTTGGAATCTTCGATCAAAATTTGTTTGATCTCCGAGATAGATTTGCCTTCCGCTTTGGCTTTTGCGAAGGTGTCCTTCATTCGACCGATCGCCCAGAAAAGATTAACGGCGGTCGGGCGCGTTTTGGCGAGAACGTCGCTCATATAATCGAGTTCGTCCTCAAAATCAATCATATTCGTGCCGACAAAGTTCTTCATTCCGAGCGCGATTCCATACGCAGCCGAAACGCCGATCGCCGGTGCGCCGCGCACGACCATATCTTTAATGCCGGCGGCTACGTCGTTATAAGTTTTCAAAGTAAGCCATTTTTCTTCGGTCGGAAGCAAACGCTGATCGAGCATCAAAACGCCTTCGTCGCTCCATTTTACGGGTATAATCATTGATTCTTTGTATATTCCTTTTAATTATTGTCGAGTTGAAAAGAAAATCTTACGTAAAATTCTTTATTGTCACAAGAAAGGTGAAACTTTTTTTTACATTTTACGCGTTAATATTGTCGGAAACTTTTAAGAATCGGAAAAAATTTATGTCTTTTGAAAACGCGCTCGACCGAATTCACGGCTTGGTTACTTCAAACCGCTTGCTGCAATTATTTACAGCTTTTACGAGAATTCTACTTGCAATCGGCTTTATCCCGCCGAGTTATAAAAAGATAATCGGTCAGCCTTTTACCGTTTTGCCCGATTCGCATCCTGTCGGACATTATTTCAACGCGCTTTACAATACCGGATTTTATTATGAATTCATCGGCTGGTCGCAAATGATCGCCGCGCTTTTGCTTCTGTTTCCGCGAACCGCGCATCTCGGCGCACTCGCATTTTTTCCGATCATTTTAAATATCGCCGTGTTGACGAGTTCGGTCGGATTTGTCGGGACAAATTACATCACGGCTCTGATGCTCGTCGCTTCCGTTTATCTGCTGGCTTGGGATTACGACCGTTTGAAACCGATTCTTTTTTATGAACGAAAGGAAAATTCAGTCCAATTTAAATTTCAATTTTTAATTATTCCGTCATTTTTCGCACTCGGCGGAATTATGTTCTCGATTTTGATTTCCTTGTTGAAAATAGGCAATTTACAGGTAAACACGTTCATCTTTGCGGGCATTTTAGGTGCGGTCGGCGCGGTCTTCGGTTTGATAGTTTCGTTACATTTAAGATTTATGCGCGTCGGAGAGTTGGAAAAATTTCAAAAAACATTGTAAAAATGTTTCGTATGCAAAATTCCCGCTCAAATGAATTCTGTATTATCGTCGAAGGTTATTACGATTCCGCCGAAGATGCCAAGCACGCTTTGGTCGATCCTTTCGTGGAAGAATACGTTGAAGAAAACGGACAATTCAGAATTCACAATTACGACGAAATCTCGGTCGCCAGCGGCGTATCGCTCGGCGATCTATCAATCGAAATGATCGACGAAGGCGTTTTCGAGATCTCCACTAAAGATTCGCCGCAAGTTTTGATTAGAAGACGCGCCGAACAGCTTGCCGAAACGCTTCGCCGTCACGCGATGTTTGACGAGGTTGACATCGAACCGATCGAAAAAGAATGAACGAAAAATATCTCAACGGAAAAGTCATCGTCACGGTCGGCGACATCACCGAACAAGACGTTGACGCGATCGTCAACGCCGCAAATTCGACTTTGCTTGGCGGCGGAGTTGACGGCGCGATTAAAGAATTTCTCGAAAATAACGATATGTTAGACGAGATAAGATTAGTTTATTTCTCACCAAGAGATGCCGCGAAATTCATCAAACATCAAACATTTTAGATTTATCAAACAAAGTATTGAGGCAGACAGATTTGCCTGAAATAATTTGTTAGTTTATAGTTTTGTTACTTTCCATTTAAAACAATAAGTAAAAGTAAAGATTTAATTATGAAGGAGTTTACATCCGAATACAGCGAAAGAATGGGGCAAGCAGTTAGTTTACAATCCGAACAAACTTTTCGAAACAGCTTTAATAAACGATTGAATTTACCCAAAAGTTTACGGCTTTTGGATAATATTTCGTGGAATTATTACTGGTCTTGGCAAACGGAAGGCGCGGAACTTTTCCGCGAACTCGATCCGTCTTTTTGGGATAAATGCGAACAAAATCCGCGTCTTTTCTTGAAAAACATCAAACAGTTAAGGCTTTGGCAAAAAGCGACGGACGAAGAATACGCCGCCAAGATTCAAAAATTCAACGAAAAATTTGAAGATTATTTGGCGCAATCGCCGCAAAACTTCGGAAAGATTTCGACCGATAATCCGGTTGCATATTTCTGCGCCGAATACGGTGTGCATAATTCCTTGCCCAATTATTCCGGCGGTTTGGGAATTTTGGCGGGCGATCATCTGAAATCAGCGAGCGATCTGAATGTTCCGCTCGTGGCGGTCGGTTTGCTTTACCGTTACGGTTATTTTCGCCAAAAGATCGGTCACGACGGTTGGCAGCAGGAAAAATACAACGACGTTTTCGAATCCGAACTCGCGCTTACGCCTGTTTTGGATGAAAACGGCGAACGCGTTTTTATTACCGTCAACATTCGCGGTCGTGAAGTTTTGGTGCAAGGCTGGCTGGCAAAGGTCGGCAGAATTTCGCTTTATTTGCTCGATACGAACGTTCCGCAAAACATCGAAGTCGATCGTTATATCACCGGACATCTTTACGGCGGCGACACGGAAACGCGCATCGTGCAGGAAAAAGTTTTGGGCTTAGGCGGCGTTCGTTTTCTTCGTAAATTAAACATTCAGCCTTCGGTTTTTCATTTGAATGAAGGACATTCGGCGTTTTTGACGCTCGAACTCGCGGCTGAATATTTAGACGCGAATCCCGAAAAGACTTTTGAAGATGCGGCGGCGGAAATCCGTCAAAAATGCGTTTTCACGACGCACACGCCGGTTTCGGCAGGAAACGACGTGTTTCAGCCCGACGTTTTGCGCGGATGTTTCGGCGGTCGTTTGATAAACGCTTTGAAGATCACGGACGAGCAGTTTTTATCGCTCGGACGCACGAATCCCGACGATCCGAAAGAATGGTTCGGAATGACGCCGCTGGCTTTGAGAATGTGCCGTTCGGCAAACGGTGTGAGCGAAAAACACGGCGAAGTTTCGCGTGAATTGTGGCTTTCGATGTTTCCCGAAGGAACCGATGTCGATGACGTTCCGATCACGCATATTACGAACGGCGTTCACGCGCCGACGTGGGTTGCGCCTGTTTTTCAAAGACTTTACGAAAAACACATTGGCAAACATTGGAACGAACTCGTGCGCGACGAAAACGCTTGGCGTGAAGCGATCGAACAAATTCCCGACGAAGAAATCTGGAAAACGCATCTGAGTTTGAAACATCTTCTCGTCGCCTTATTCGTCAGCGAACTTTGGCGAAAGAGACGGG
>DAITPE010000044.1:0-16060 GCA_036833775.1 Pyrinomonadaceae bacterium
AATCACTTCAGCTTTCTCCTAAATTTAATAAGTCTTGTCAAACTTTTTGCGTCTTTTCCAACGCTTTCTGCCGCCGCCATTTATCAATTTCGGCGTGATTTCCATCCAATAAAACCTGCGGAACATTCATGCCGCGAAATTCCGCCGGACGCGTGTAATGCGGATAATCGAGCAAGCCGTTTGAAAAAGAATCATTAACGGCTGACGTTTCGCTGCCTAAAGCGTTCGGCAAAAGCCTGACGATCGCGTCCGTTACGACAATCGCCGCCGGTTCGCCGCCCGAAAGCACGTAATCGCCGATCGAAATTTCATCGGTCACGAGCGCATCATTGACACGTTCGTCAACGCCTTCGTAGCGTCCGCAGATCAAAACTAAATTTTCAACTTCGTCGGCAAATTCCTTTGCGACTGCCTGCTTAAAAACGCGTCCTTGCGGAGTTAAAAGCACGACTTTGGTGCGCGGCGGATAATTTTCACGTTCGCACGTTCCCAAAATATGCTCGACCGCGTTAAAGATCGGTTCGGCTTTGAAAACCATCCCGTCGCCGCCGCCGAACGGTCTGTCGTCCGTCATCCGATGTTTGTCGGTCGTAAATTCGCGGATGTCGAAAATGTTTATCTCGACGATTTCCGCTAATTTCGCGCGGCGAATTATTCCAAAATCAAAGACCTCACGAAAGAATTCGGGAAAGATTGTTAAGACATTAATCTTTAACATTTTGTTATTCGTCCTTTGTCCTTAGTTTTTTGCTAAGAACGAATGACCAAGGACAAAGAACCAACTTAAAATTCCAAAAGTCCTTCCGGCGGATCGACCTTTATCAGCTTGTTTTCAACGTCAACTTCCGTGCAGATCGTTTCGGCAAAAGGAATCAGATATTCTTTTGTTTCGCCTTTAACGACGAGAATTTCCGTTCCGCCTGTCCGCATCAATTCTTTGACAACGCCGAGCTTTTCGCCTTCGACGGTTTCGACGCTGCAATTTTCAAGTTCCCAATCGAAAAATTCGCCTTCTTCCAATGCGACCGCTTCCGTTTCGGGAATGCATATTTCCGCATTTCGCAGAGTTTCGGCTTTTTCGATCGAATTAAATCCTGCAAACTGCAAAAGAATTCTGCCCTTTTGAAACCGAAAATCTTCGATCTTCAATTCGAGCCTTTTGCCGTTTTGCAAAACTGCCGTGACATCTTCGGTTTCGTCGAATCTTTCGGGAAAATCCGTCAGAATATCCGCGATTACTTCTCCGCGAAGACCGCGCGTTTTTACGATTTTGGCAATAGCGACTAAATCTTCGTTCATAATCGCAAGTTTAAAAACCGTAAATTATTCGACAATATCGAGCTGAAACCGCTTGTTTTGTTTCTGTCCGGCGTAGAAAAGCAAACTGCGAATCGCCTTGACCGTGCGACCTTCGCGCCCGATCAATTTGCCCATATCGCCTTCGCCAACGCGGACTTCGATCTTGGCATTCTTTCCTTCTGGAAATTCCGAAACCTCGACCGCATCAGGATTTGCGACAAGTGCTTTGACGATTTTTTCGACAGCGTTTTTCATAATTTTAGTAGAGAGTTGTGAGTGAAGAGTAGCGAGTTGGAAAGAAAATTCTCTCTACTCTCTACTCTCTACTCCTTACTCTTCACTTTTAACCGGGTTGTGTTTGATCAAGCTGGCAACCGTTTCGGTCGGCTGTGCGCCGACTGACATCCAATATTCAACACGGTCGTGTTTCAGATTGATTTCTGCCGGATTTGTCATCGGATTATATGTTCCGACGTTTTCCAAATATTTACCGTCGCGTTTGCTGCGTTTTTCTTTTACTACTACGCGGTAGAAAGGCTTACCTTTCGTACCCATTCTCATTAAACTAATTGCTAACATAATTTATTTATAAAAGAGAGGTTAGTGCAGATTTTAATTACTTTTCAGCGTTCAAAATCCGGCATCTAACGTCTTTTCTTGTGTCTCTTCTTTTTCTTAAGTTTTTTAGCTAAAGAATCTTTAGCTTCATCGTAACTGTTATCAAATTCTTCTTCGGAACCGCCGCCGCCGAACATTCCGCCCAAACCGCCGCCGCCGCCGAGAAGTCCGCCGAGTCCGCCGCCTAAACCGCCCATCGCTTTTCCGGCAAGTTTCGAGAAAAGTCCGCCGCGATTCATCTGCTGCATCATTTTCTTCATTTGCTCGTATTGGCGAATCAGACCGTTGACCTCGGAAATCGTCGAACCCGAACCGTTCGCAATGCGTGTTTTGCGGCTCGCGTCGATAATTTTATGATTATTGCGTTCCTGCTTGGTCATCGAATCGATGATTGCTTCGGTGCGCTTCATTTGAACTTCGACTTCCGCCGATTGTTCGTCCGAAAGCTGGATGCCGCCCGTTAACTGTTCGGGAAGCATTTTCATCAATTTTGACATCGAACCGAGTTTTTTGAATTGTCCGAGCTGATTGCGGAAATCTTCGAGCGTAAATTGATTGCTCGTCATTTTCTGCAATTGCTTTTGCGCTTCTTCCTCGTCGATCTTGCCCTGAACTTCTTCGATGAGCGACAAAACGTCGCCCATTCCCAAGATTCTCTGAGCAATTCGATCAGGATAAAACGGCTCGATCGCGTCGTATTTTTCGCCGACGCCGACAAATTTTACAGGCTGACCGATCACCTGTTTGATGGACAAAGCCGCGCCGCCGCGCGCATCGCCGTCCATTTTCGTCAAAATTACGCCCGTAATTCCGACGCGTTTATGAAATTCTTCGGCAGAACGAACCGCGTCTTGTCCGGTCATTGCGTCCGCCACGAAAAGAACTTCGACGGGTTTCGTTTCGGCTTTGATCTTTTCGAGTTCGACCATCAGCTCGTCGTCGATATGCAGACGACCTGCCGTGTCGATCATCAAGGTGTCAAAACCCATTTCGACCGCGTGCTTCATCGCGCCTTGCACGAGCGTCATCGGATCGTTCGTTTCTCTGTCCTGAAAAACCGGAATTCCGACCGCGCCGCCGACAACTCTCAACTGCTCGCGCGCCGCCGGACGATAAACGTCAACCGAAACAAGCAACGGTTTGCGTTCCTGATTGTCTTTGAGCCAACGCGAAATTTTTCCGGTCGAGGTCGTTTTACCCGAACCTTGCAGACCGACGATCATTACGACATTCGGTGCTTTCTGCGTAAAAACGAGCCGCGACGAAGTTCCGCCGAAAAGTTCGACGAGTTCATCGTACACGATCTTGACGACCTGTTCGTGCGGTTTGAGGTCTTGCCAAACGGCTTGACCTTCCGCTTTGGCGCGAACCGATTCGACGAAATCTTTCGCAACCTTGTAATTTACGTCGGCTTCGAGCAAAGCCATCCGAATTTCTCGTAAAGCAACATCGACGTGTTCAGGCGTTAAAGTGCCTTCGCCACGCAGATTTTTGAGAGTAGATTTTAATTTGTCGGACAGCGACTCAAACATATAGATACACTTCAGGCTTTAGAGCCGAAACTATAAATAGTAAGTGTTTGGCGGAAAAGTGTCAAGAAACATAAGGAAAAACTGCATTTTGAAAAGCATTTAGTAGTCAAATTATTTAGGTAAGCCGTCTATTTGCAAAATTATCGGGTCTGTGCCGCTGATTTTTACAGCATCGATAACCTTTACGACATTTGCATACTTGTCCGAACGCGAAGCTCTGACGATAACATCTTTCACGACTTTATTCGTGTTTTCATCAAGAACTTTCATTTCTTCGCGTTCTCTGAAAACTTCGCTTAATTTATTAGAAAGTTGATCGGTATTTTCCAAATTTCCGAAGTTTTGATTGTTTATTCTCAAACTGCCGTTTTTCTCAAGAGAAACATATAAAAACCTGTCGTAATTCGGAATTCCTAAATTTCGTCTTTTAAATTCATCGAACGGAATTTCATTTCCGCTTTCGACATACTCCCATAATTCCTCGTTACTGTAATCAGCGTTGAAGGGTTTTGGTATATTTACTTTAAACACATAAGCAGGTGCGGATTTGTTGAGCAGATTCCATGCGACGAACCAAAAGATGAATAAACACGGCATCAACAATGCTGCGAATGTGCGGAAGTTTCGAAGTTTCATCATTAACTTAGACACCGCATTTTCAACAAAGTTCCGAACAATTCGTATCTAAATTTGTTTTCGCGCCTGTGATTGAACTGCCGTGATCGCAACTGCGTCAACGATGTCTTCGGCTTTGCATCCGCGTGAAAGGTCGTTGCACGGTTTGTCCAAACCTTGCAGAATCGGACCGATCGCCGTTCCTCCGGTTAATCTTTCGGTTAATTTGTAGGCGATATTTCCCGCGTTCAGGTCGGGAAATATCAAAACATTCGCTTTTCCTGCAACGCTCGAACCTTGCGCTTTTGAAGCGGCGACGGACGGAATTAATGCCGCATCTGCTTGCAGTTCGCCGTCAACTTCGAGTTCGGGCATTCGCGCTTTGACGGTTTTCGTCGCTTCCAAAACTTTGTCGATTAGTTGATGTTTCGCGCTTCCTTTGGTTGAAAACGAAAGCATCGCAACTTTCGGTTCGACGGCTAAAAGCGCGCGGCACGAATCCGCCGAAGCGATGGCGATTTCCGCGAGTTCGGTCGCGTTCGGATCGATCACGACTCCGCAATCGGCGTAGATCATCGCGCCGTCCGCGCCGAATTTTTTATCGGGAACGACCATTAAAAAGAACGACGAAACAATCTTAAAACCCGCGCGAACGCCGATACAGCGAAGCGCGGCAGCAACGGTGTGTGCGGTCGTGTTGGTCGCGCCTGCTACCGAACCGTCGGCTTTTCCTAATTTTACGAGCAGATTTCCGTAGTAAAGCGGGTCTTTCACGGTTTGTTCGGCTTCTTCCAAAGTAACGCCTTTTGCGCGGCGCAATTCGTGATAAAACTGCGCGATTTTGCCGAAATCGTTCGATTTTTTATGGTCGAGAATCTCAACGCCGTTCAAGTTCGAGTTTGTTTCACGCGCAAGTTCGCGGATTTTTTCTTCATTGCCGAGAATCGTGATCTTGGCGATTTTTTCGCTCGCACACATCGCGGCGGCTTGAACGGTTCGTGCGTCTTCGCCTTCGGGCAAAACGATGTGCTGTAGATCGGCGGCGGCTTTTTGTCGGATTTGTTCTAAAATCATTGCTTTTGGTTTTTAGTTTTTGGTTTTTAGTTTTTTTGTGTGTTAGCTGGTAATTTTTGTAAATGACAAAGCCAAAAACCAAAGACCAAATTTACCATACAACTTTTTCAGATAAAACTTGCTCAAATGTCTGCTATTTTTTAGACTTGATAAAAAGGAAAGGAAACAAAGAATTTAATGGCAAAAGCGCAGACTGCAAAAACTATCAAACCGACCCGCAAAGAAAAAACGGAACTAAAAAGCCGGATGAGCAATTTTTTGATGTTCATTCCGAATTTTCTCAAGCTTCTCGGCAAACTTTTGGCGGACAGCCGCGTTCCTTTGGCGGAAAAAGCTCTGTTCGCGGGCGCGATTTTTTACGTCATAATGCCGCTCGATTTTATTCCCGACGTTTTGCCGTTTATCGGGCAGGTTGACGACGTTTATTTGGTGGCTTTGACGCTGCTTCGTTTGATAAACCGGACGGACGAATCGGTCGTGCGCGAAAATTGGGCGGGCGGCGGCGACATCGTTTCGCTGGCAAATTCGATCGCAAAAATTGCGCCGATGCTGCTTCCGAAACGCGTCACAAAAGTATTAACTTCTGAAGTCGAGCTTGCTTCAGCCGGAAAAGCAATCAAATCTTTGACGAAAAAGAAAGATGTTTTGGTCAAGGAAATTCCGCACGAAGAACCTTTGAAAATCGATTCACATTCATCGATGCAAAATTAGTTTTTATTTTATTTTTCAATGACTTAAACGGAAGTTGATTCATTTTCAGCTTCCGTTTTTTATATTTTTGAATGACGGATTTTCATATTATTAAATTATGTTTTAGGGGAAATCATAAAAATAAAAGAAGACGATTTAGGGCAGGATTAAATTTAGCAGAAAAAAAATCGATTTTTGCGAAAAATATTGTGGAGTTTTTCGGCTTTTGGAACTATATTTAATCCATCTCGGAAATTTTTACTGTTGAAAAAAATAGCAACTCGGTTCAGACTTTGGATATACTAAAGGTAATCAAAGGAAGTTGAAGTAAAAAATTATGTTTGAACGCTACACTGAAAGAGCGCGTCGAGTCATCTTTTTTGCCCGTTACGAGGCATTACAATACGGTTCTCAGGTCATTTCGCCCGAACATATCTTGCTCGGATTGATGCGTGAAGATAAAACTATCTCGGCGCGTTTTTTCCCGTTTCGGCACAGCTTGACGGTCGATGCCGTCAGGCGGGAAGTCGAAGAGCGGATCGTTTTGCGCGAACGCATTCCGCAATCGGCAGAACTGCACCTCGCGCCGGAAACGAAAAAAATCCTGTTTTTTGCGAATGATGAAAGCAAATTGCTGAAAACGCGGCACATCGGTCCCGAACATCTTTTGCTTGGCATCGTGCGGCAGGAAAAATCGATCGCGGCGGAAATTCTTTTTTCTTACGGTTTGCGCGTTCAGGACGTGCGCGAAGAGATCGGTCGGCAAAACGGCGTTCCGAGTTTTTTGAACGCTACGAAGGAAACTTCAAAAACGCCGAATCTGTTTGAATTTACGAGAGATTTAACGGCGGAAGCCGCGCAAGGCAAGCTCGATCCTCTCGTCGGACGCGAAGAAGAGATCGAACGCTTGATCGAAATTCTTTGCCGCCGCACGAAAAACAATCCGGTTTTGATCGGTGAAGCCGGCGTTGGCAAAACGGCGATCGTCGAAGGCTTGGCGCAGAAGATCGTTGACCGCCAAGTTCCGACGTTTTTGGAAAATAAACGCTTGCTTTCATTGGATTTATCTTTGATCGTCGCAGGTACGAAGTATCGCGGACAATTTGAGGAACGGCTCAAGAAAATTATGACCGAACTCAAAGAAAATCCCGAAAATATTATTTTTATCGATGAAGTTCACACGCTCGTCGGCGCAGGCTCGGCAGAAGGAACGCTCGATGCCGCAAACATTTTGAAACCCGCGCTTTCCCGCGGCGAAATTCAATGTATCGGTGCATCAACGCCGAACGAATTTCGTAAATCGATCGAAAAAGACCGCGCGCTCGAACGCCGTTTTCAAGCCGTTAAAGTTCTTCCGCCGAACGAAGAAGACGCTTTGAAAATCATTCAAGGCGTTGTCGAAAGATACGAGGCTTTTCATCAAATCCGTTATTCGAAAGACGCGCTCGAAGCGGCGGTTCATCAATCGAACCGATACATTCCCGACCGTTTTCTGCCGGACAAAGCAATCGACGTTTTGGACGAAGCCGGAGCGCGTGCAAAACTGCGCTACAATCAGGAAAATCCGTCCGATCTTTCGTGGAAAGAAACCGTTAATAATTGGAAACGCGCAACCGCAAACGAAGAGCAATTGCTTTCGTTTGAACTCGAAACGATGGAGGATTCTTTCTTTGCCGTCGAAGTGACAAAACAAGACGTTGAAGAAGTTATCGCACGTTGGACGGGAATTCCCGTGACTTCGATCAAGCAGGAAGAAGCGAAAAAACTTCTTTCGATCGAAACTGAACTGCATCGCCGCATCATTTCGCAGCGAACGGCGATTTCCGCATTAGCGCGAGCGATTCGCCGTTCGCGTGCAGGACTCAAAAATCCGAACAAACCCGTTGGTTCGTTTTTGTTCTTAGGTCCGACCGGCGTCGGTAAAACCGAAGTTGCACGAGGTTTGGCGGAATTTCTGTTCGGTTCGGAACGTGCTTTGGTTCGTTTCGATATGTCCGAATTTATGGAAAAACACACGGTCGCGAAATTTATCGGTTCGCCTCCGGGATATGTCGGACACGAAGAAGGCGGTCAATTGACCGAAAAACTGCGTCGTTCGCCGTATTCGGTCGTGCTTTTCGATGAAGTCGAAAAAGCGCATCCCGATCTTTTCAACGTGCTTTTGCAGGTTTTTGAAGACGGAGTTTTGACCGACGCGCAAGGCAACACGGTCGATTGCAAAAACGCGATTTTCATAATGACTTCCAATATCGGCGCACGTTTTATTCAAAAACGCGCCACGCTCGGATTTCAGGCAAACGCCGATGCTTCGCGCGAAAAAATGGAAGATCAGGTGATGAGCGAAGTCAAAAAGACCTTCGCGCCGGAATTTATCAATCGCCTTGATGAGATCATTATTTTCGACGAGCTTGCAAACGAAGATTTACTGCAAATCGTCGGTTTGCAGATCGATAAATTAAACGAATTGGTCGAAAAACGTAATTTGCAAATTAAACTGACCGAAGAAGCAAAACTTTGGCTGATTGAAAAAACCTGCGGCGACCGCAGTTACGGCGCAAGACCTTTGAAACGCGCTTTGCAGAAATACGTCGAAGACGAGATTTCCGAAGCGTTGATCCAGGGCGAAATTGCCGAAGACAGCATCGTCGAAGTTTATTGCGAAAACGACAAACTGAGTTTTCGTTCGGTTGCCGCAACCGAAACCGAAGAATTGTTTTTACAGGAATTGTAAAAAATTACGTGATAGTTTTTTGATTCAGCGGTTTTTAATTTAAATTTTGGATTATAAATTTTTACTGAAAACTAAACGCAAAAGACCAAAAACTTTTCGGAAAGTCGTAAAATTTAGTTAAAATCAAGCGTGAAAGGCTCGTTTAAGTCTTTCGCGCTTTTTATTTTTTGCGATTTTGCCTGTATAATTCGTAAGTTTGTTGGACAGTTAGCAAAGGCAACCTGAGCGCGTTTCGTAGAATCATAGTTCGCGTATTTATTCCAACATTTTTGAAGCCGCTATCGGTCGAAAATTATAAAAAATTAATATTTCTGTTTTGAGCGTTAAACGGGCGGCATCACGGCTTTTAATGAAGCCGAAAAAATTGCAATTATTAAGGAAAATCGGTTTTATGCAAAATCTTCGCGCATTGGGTCTTATTTTGTTGTGTTTCGGGTTATTTGTCGTTTCGACAAATGCTGCCGAAAACAACGATAATGCGAACGAAAACCCGAAGCCTGCATTGGTTAAGCAACAACAATTGGTCGAATCGGTTGACATTCAGGGCAACCGCCGTCTGCGTGACGAAGACCTGCTTTATTACATCAAAACTCGTCCCGGCGACGTTTATAATCAAGCCGCGCTCGAACGTGATCTGAAAGAACTTTTATCACTGAACTTTTTCGACAAAACCGCAACACGCGTTTTGACGGAAGAAGGTGTGCGCGGCGGCGTCAACGTGATTTTTGAAGTCCGCGAGCTTCCGATCATTCGTGATCTGGTTTTCGAAGGTTTGAAAGCCGTTCCCGAATCGGATGTTTTAAAAGCTTTCCGCGAACAGCGTGCGGGCATTTCAAAAGAAGCGATTTACGATCCGGTCAAATCGCGCAATGCGATTAGAATCTTGCGCGAATTGCTCGCTTCAAAAGGTTATCCGAACGCAAAGATCGAAGTTAAGGAAGAAGAAGTTTCGGCAACTTCGATCGCAATTACGTTTGCCGTCGATCAGGGAAACCGTTCGCGCATCATCGACATCGATTTTGAAGGAAACAAAGTTTTCAAAGACGGCGAATTGCGCGGCGCATTAACTTTGGTAAAAGAAACCGGATTGCTTTCACGCGTCAAAGGTCAGGACATTCTCGATCTTCGCAAACTCCAATACGATCTGCAAAAAAATGTGCGTTCGTATATGTGGTCGAAAGGATATTTCCAAGCCAGAATCGGCGAACCGCAGGTTGTCGGTCTCGGCGTTAAACGAACCGATTTTATTCCGCTCATCACGCTTCCGCTTCCGCTGATCTCTTCAAAAGACGACACTTTGAAAATCATTATTCCCGTTACGGAAGGCAAGCCTTTCCGCGTCGGCGAATTAAAGGTCGAAGGAAATTCGATCTTTTCGCAGGAACAGATTTTATCTTATGTCGGCTTGAAAAAAGGCGAGATTGCGGATGGAAAACGTCTTCAAGACGCAGTTTACGAAGATTTGAAAAAAGTTTACGGTTCGCAGGGATTCGTTCAATATAACGCTGAATTCGAGCCTGAATTCAAAGACAATCCGACCAATCCCGAAGAAGGAATCGTTGACATCAAGATCACGATCGAAGAAGGAAAACAATTTCGTCTGCGCCGTCTTGAATTTACGGGAAATACGTTTACGCGCGACCGCGTTTTGCGCCGCGAATTTCTGATCAATGAAGGCGACGTTTATAACCAGATCGGAATGGAAAATTCGGTCATCCGCGTCAATCAAACGCAGTATTTCGATCCGATCGATAAGGATCAAGATGTCGAGATCAGAACGGACGAAGAACAAGGCGACGTCGATTTGATCGTTAAAGTTAAGGAAAAAGGTCGTCAGCAGATTTCGTTCAACGGCGGCGTTTCGGGAATCGGCGGTTCATTTTTCGGACTCGAATATTCGACCAACAACTTGCTCGGAAAAGGTGAAGTTTTCTCGCTTTCATTCGGCGCAGGAAACCGCCAGCAGAGCTTACAGCTTTCATTCCAAGAACCGTATTTCCGCAATCGTCCGATCTCGGTCGGATTTTCGGTATTTGCTTCGCGTTACAAATTCTTCGGTGAAGGAACTTTTCTTTCGCAAAATACGGATTTGATTACGGATATTTTGACCAACGCCAATGCACAATTGACGACGGACGAAAACAATCTGTTTACGCAAAATACATACGGTGCAAGCGTTTTTGCAACCGCGCCGCTTTCCGAATTATTTTTCAAAAAACGCAGATTTACGGCGTTTTCACGCATCGGTCTGACGTATCAATTTTCGGCAACGTCAATTACCGATCCGCCGGTTAATAGTTCGACTGATGTCACACAACGCGTTCCGGTTATTTATGCACAGCCGAACATTATCACGAGCCGCGTTACGGGAACTTTCGTTTATGATACGCGTCAGCCGTCGCCGAACGGCATCGACACTTTGCGCGGAAGACAGCTTTCGGCTTCGGTCGCTTTAGCAGGTTTGGGAGGCGATGTTCGCACATATCAGCCGAACATCAGTTATTCCGAATTCATTCCGGTCAGAAACAAAAAGAAAAAAGAGCCGGATGTTTTTGCATTTCGTATTCAAGCGGGAACGATCGGCAGTTTTGGTTTGGCAAATAAGATCAAAAATGCCAATTCGCTCGCTTTCGTCGGCGGTGTTCCGCTTTACGAACGTTACTTTCTCGGAAGCGAATACGATATTCGCGGCTATGATTCGCGTGCTGTCGGTCCGATCGCAACTTACGATACTTACGTAACGACCAGAAATGTCGTGGTTGCAACGAATTCTTCGGGAACAGCAACGCCCGTTACCGGACTCAGTGCGGAAACTTTGCAGGAAATCGCCAATCTCGGTCTTTTGACCGGAGCAGGCGGCGCAAATCCGGCATTTTTCAATAAAACCTATCGTTTTATCGGCGGCGATACACAGCTTCTCGGAAACTTTGAATATCGCATCCCGATCTTCGGTCCGGTGACTTTAGCCGCATTTGCCGATGTCGGCTCGGTTTTCAATTTACGTAAAACCGGAACGCAAACGATCAACAGCGAATTTTTGCAGGATGACACCTTTATCGGCGCGGGAGCCGTAACGGCTTTATCCATCAAGAATTATCCGAATCTTAACGGCGGCTACGGAGCTTTGTTTTTACGAAACAATCGTTTATTGACATCATCGGAAATCAGAGTGCTTTGTAACCAACAGCCGCTTGCAAGCTGTTTGCTTCAATTGCCGCAAAATGTTCAGGCACTTTTCCTGCGCGGCGATGTTCAGCAAAATTCGCTTTTGCGTGTAGATGAAGCGGCGTTTAATAAACTCAGCGATTTTCGTTCGAGCGTCGGTTTGGAATTGCGTGTGCAGGTTCCGGTCGTTAATGTTCCGTTTCGTTTGATTTATTTTTACAATCCGAAAGGAAGATTCGGCTTTACGGAAGCAGTTCCGGGATTATTTTTACAAGGAAAGAGAAATGGTTTCCGATTTACGATCGGCAGAACTTTCTAATAAATTGATTTGACGGCTAATTGACAATGAATTATTGATAAATTAACATTGCTTTTTCTTGCCGTTTCGTAAATAGTAAGCAACAATTTTAAGAAAAAAAGTTTCAAAAGGATGTCATACAAAATGATCAAGCCTTTTTCTAAGTTTAAGGAGTATTACAAAAAGATGAAAACAGTTCGTTTAATTGCCGTTAGTTTTATTTTTGCGGCATTCTTTGCGGTTTCGGCTTTTGCACAAACAGGTGCGGCACAAACAGGCACATTTAAGTTTGCCGTGATCGATACGGGAATGTTCGGCGGCGACGAAAAAGGTGTCGGCGGCATCACTAAATATGTAAATGCAATGAACACGATTGAAGCTGAGTTCAAACCGCTTCAAACAGATTTGCAAACAATGCAGACAAAGCTTCAAACGCTTGCCGCTGAAATTGAAAAGATGAGAAATCCGCCGCAAGGTGTTCCTGTAAATACAAGCACACTTCAAACTAAAATTGACGAAGCGCAAAATCTCGACCGTGATTTAAAACGCAAACAGGAAGATGCCAAAGCCAGATTTGAAAAACGTCAAGGTCAATTATTAGGACCGATCATGCAGGACATTTACAAAGCAATGCAGGAATTTACGATGCAAAAAGGTTATGCAATGATCTTTGACGGTGCTCAGCTCGACAATCAGCGTCTTGTCGTCGCCTTCGATCCGGCAAAAGCAGATGTCACGAAAGAATTTATCACTTTCTACAATGCACGTCCTGCCGGAGCCGCAACTGCAGCCGCGCCCAAATAATTCAATTTCTAATTGAAAAGTAAATACCATTCAGCCGGTGAAAATTTTGTTTTTGCCGGCTTTTGGTTTATATTTGAAATTCTTTCTTATGAGCATTTACGATTCAATTGCGATTCAGGCGATTTTACCGCATCGTTACCCGTTTCTTCTGGTCGATAAAATTATCGAACTCGAGCCGCGCGTTCGTATTGTCGGCATCAAACAAGTAACCGTCAACGAGCAGTTTTTTCAAGGACATTTTCCCGGTGCGCCCGTGATGCCCGGAGTTTTGCAGATCGAAGCTTTGGCGCAAGTCGGCGCGATTTTGGCTTTGCGCGAATTTGAAGACCGCGAATCGAAAATTCCCTTTTTCAGCGGCATCGAAAAAGCGAAATTTCGTCGTCCGGTCGTTCCCGGCGATACTTTAACGCTCGAAGTGACAGCGATCAGAATCGGCAGCAAAGTGCAGAAAATGCGTGGGCTTGCCAAGGTTGACGGACAAATTACCTGCGAAGCCGAAATTATGTGCATCTTAGGCGACCGCGAGGCAAAAGGATAAAAAATGGAACCAATACATTTAACCTACGAACAACTGATGTTTTTTATGTTGATTAATTTCGTCATCGGTTTGGTTTTAGGATTAATTACATTAATCGTAGGCATCAAAAAGAATAAATTAAAACTCGGCATTTTGGGATTTTTGGGATCAACCATCGGTGGCGGAATTGTAGGACTACTTTTGTCTCTTCCGATAATGGGCGTTTTTCTTTGGCTGATTCTGAAGAAACCATCCGCAGATGTTTCTTCAAACAAAGAATCGAATAACGAAACCGAACTTTTGTAATCGGTTTCACCTTTTTATGGCTAAATTTATTCATGAAACGGCGATTGTCAGTCCAAATGCGAAAATCGGCGCGGATTGCTACATCGGAGCATTTTCGGTGATTGGCGATGAAGTTGAGTTAGGCGATAAAGTTCGGCTCGATTCGCACGTCGTCGTCGAAGGAAACACGAAGATTGGCGATGAAACGCACGTTTATCCGTTCGTTTCGATCGGACTCGCGCCGCAGGATTTGAAATACGGCGGCGAACCAACCGCAACCGAGATCGGCAAACGCAATCACATCCGCGAATTCGTCACGATCCATCGCGGCACGCAAGGCGGCGGCGGATTAACGAAGATCGGCGACAATAATTTGTTAATGGCGCAAGCGCACGTCGCACACGATTGCCAACTCGGAAACGACATTATTATGGCAAACGCCGCGACGCTCGCCGGACACGTCGAAATCGCCGACCGCGCCAACGTCGGCGCATATTCGGGAGTTCACCAATTTTGCCGCGTCGGTTTGGAAGCCTTCGTCGGTGGCTATTCGGTCGTCGTCAAAGACGCGCCGCCGTATGCGATCATTCAGGGAAATCACGCGAAATGCTACGGTTTGAACAAAGTCGGGATGAAACGGCGCGGATATTCAAAAGAAGCGATCGAAAAAATTCAACACGCTTATCGCCTGTTGCTTTCATCAAAATTAAATACGACGCAAGCCGTCGAGAAAATCCGCGAAGAAATTTCCGATTGCAAAGAAGTCGATATTTTATTGAATTTTATCGAAACATCGAAACGCGGAATCGTTAAATAAAATCGAGAAATAGCCGCGAAAAAGCACAAAAAACTCAAAGAAAACTTTTTGATAATTCTTGTGCTTTTTCGCGGCTATTTCCGTCTTTCTTTCAAAATTTCCAAAACTTCGTCCAATTTCACATTTTTTGCCGCCAGCAAAACGAGCAAATGAAACAGCAGATCGGAAACTTCGTTTTTGAAAAGCTCGTCGTTTTCATCTTTCGCTTCGATCACGGTTTCAACCGCTTCTTCGCCGACCTTTTGCGCGATTTTGTTGATTCCTTTTGCAAAAAGTTTCGATGTGTAAGATGTTTCCAAAGGATTATTTTTACGTTCTGAAATTACTTTTTCGAGTTCAAAAAGAAAGTTTTCAGATTCATTCTTCTCATTAAAACAAGTGTCCGCGCCCGTATGACAAACCGCGCCGAAAGGTTTTGCTTTAACTAAAAGCGTGTCCGCATCGCAATCAAGCAAAATGTCCTGAACTTCCAAAAAATTCCCGCTCGTTTCGCCTTTCGTCCAAAGCTTTTGCCTTGAACGCGAAAAAAATGTAACTTTCCCTGTTTCTTTCGTATTTTCAAACGATTCAGCATTCATAAATCCGAGCATCAAAACCTTTTGCGTTTCCGCATCTTGAACGATTGCCGGAACTAAACCGTCGGCATATTTTTCAAAATCAATTTTCATTATTTTTTGGAACAACGATTAACGCAGATTTTCACGGATTATTTTAAAACAATCTGCGAAAATATTTATTAATCGTTGTTTCGATTTCTAAATTCTCACCTCGATATTTTGCGATTTTAAATAATTTTTCAGCGCGGAAATCTCGATTTCCCGAAAGTGAAAAATACTCGCAGCAAGCGCAGCGTCGGCTTTTCCGCTTTCAAAAACTTCCGTAAAATGTTCAACTTTTCCCGCACCGCCCGAAGCAATCACGGGAACATTCACGCTTTCGGAAACGATTTTTGTCAGCGAAATTTCAAAACCGTTTTTCGTTCCGTCAGCGTTCATCGAAGTCAAAAGAATTTCGCCCGCGCCTAAATTTACGCAGCGTTTTGCCCATTCGACTGCGTCCAAATCGGTTTCGATTCGTCCGCCGTTTAGGAAAACTTTCCAGCCGTTTTCCGTTTCTTTCGCGTCAATCGCCAAAACGACGCACTGCGAACCGAAATTTTTCGACGCGTCCGCCAAAATCTGCGGATTTTTGACCGCCGAAGTGTTGATCGAAACTTTGTCCGCGCCCGAATTTAATAGAACTTCGATGTCCTCGACCGTATTGATTCCGCCGCCGACCGTAAACGGAATATTTATTTCACGCGCAACTTTTTTAACGAGTTCCGACAAAGTTCTGCGCTTTTCGACGGTCGCCGTAATGTCGAGAAAAACAAGCTCGTCCGCGCCGCCGTCCGAATAAATTTTCGCCAATTCAACCGCATCGCCCGCATCGCGCAAATTCACAAAATTCGTCCCTTTTACCGTTCGCCCGTCTTTCACGTCGAGACACGGAATTATTCTTTTCGCTAACATTTATTTAATTTTAACCGCAGATGAACGCGGATAAACGCGGATTTTATATTTTTATTATTTAAACTAAATAAAAAATTATCTGCGTTCATCCGCGTCTATCTGCG
>DAITPE010000045.1:0-15972 GCA_036833775.1 Pyrinomonadaceae bacterium
TTTTATCGCTCTTTCCTTTACTGAATCTTTCAAACGCGAATCGTTTATTATTTTCTCGATGTTGTGAATATGTCGATGCGCTTTTTCATCGGGAACTTTTACGTTTGCGTAAACTGCCGAAATTCCCGATTTGTTTTTAACCGAAAATTCGAGTTCAAAATCAGTAATATCCAGTTTTTTCAATTCTTCGACAAGTTCGTTTTCTTTAACACCGAGCGCGACCAATGCGCCGAGAATCATATTTCCGCTCGCGCCCGCAAAACAATCAAAATATAGAGTTTTCATATATTTAACTTGAAATTGTAGCTGATTTATTTTTATTTCCTAAATAATCCAATTCCTTCAATTATTAATTTAATCTCAAAAACCCCTAGTTTTTCGTGCTAAAACTTCAAAATTGAGTTAAATTAATTCACAAAAAATATTTTTTAATCGAGGTTAATAATGGCGCAATTAATCAGTGAAGACGCGATCGCATTCGGTGCAACCGATTCTATCGTTTCAAATGGATTCGACAGTTATAAAAGCGAAGACTTCAAATTGTTACGACAATACTTTTATGCAGTTTTATTGCATGGCACGAAAACAGGTGTTTATGTCAATGGATTATACGATCCTTTCGAATTTGCTCCGCTGCTGGTCAATGCTCACAAAAAATACGGCAAAGGCAGAGCAATTTTGCTGATTTCTTGTATGGTCGGCTGGACATTTGCGCGTCCTTTGGCAAGAAAAACTCAATTACCGATCGTTGCGGGTTTGTCTTTCGTTTCATTCGGCGGAGATTTCACAGGAACAAAATTACACAGATATTTAACCACGCTGGATGCAAACGGCATTCAACTTCAAGATTCTGCAACCGGACAAAATAACTCAAACGTGAAGTTTCGCCCGGAATGGATTTTCTATCATCCGAACGGAAATACGGAAGTTTTGCCCGGTGGTAAGTTTTTAAATCAAGACGAAGCCGTAAAACACGCCAAACTTTATGTCAAAAATTAAATTGTCTTTTCTCTCGACAAACAATCTCCCATTACACTAATTTAATCTTTGCAAAGATTCTTAAGCTCCTACTGATAATTATTCATTTCACTCAAGTTTTACACAAAATCTTCGATAAGTATTTTGAAAACTGTTTCAAAACAGTTTCACTCGCACACAAAAAAACTAAAACCACGATTAAAACAAACACAAGATCTTATGAATTCAACTCAATACTCTACACCGGTAAAGCATTTTTTCCTTTTTATTTGTCTTTTCGTAATTTCTCTTTCGGCAGTTTTTACAAAAAATGTAAACGCTCAATCTGCCTGCGTACAAGGACAAGTTTTGATCAATGAGATTTATACAGAAGGCGGTTTGACCGGAGCGGCTTATCTAAATGATTACGTCGAGCTATACAATGCCAGCAGCAATTCTTGTAATTTAACGAATTATTCGATACAAGTTGCGACCGGAAATGCCAATAATTTTCCGAATGTGTTCGGTTTTACCAGCGGTTCGATCATCCCGGCGCGTGGTTTTTATTTGATACAATTCGGTTCGGGCGGCAGTAATGGAATTCCTCTGCCTTCACCTGATTTTTCCGCCGCGACCGATCTTTCGACTTCAGGCAAAGTTGCGCTTGTTGCTTCGACTTCATCTTTAACCGGAAACTGCGCCAGCAATCTCAGCGGCTCGATCGACTTTGTCGGTTACGGTTCGACGAATTGCAGTAAAACTTCTCCTGCTGTTTCACCAACGGCGGCAAGCTCGATCGAACGCATCACGAACGGTTACAACACTAACAATAATAATGTTGATTTTGCATTACGAACCGCTTCTCCGAGAAACACACTTTCGCCGACCGCCGCGCACGTTTCAATTTCAGGACAGCTTCAAATCGACGGTCGTGGAGTTTCTTCAGCCCGAATTATAATGACAAATCAACTCGGCGAAAATGTTTCCGTCCGCACAAATCAATTCGGTTATTTCTATTTTTCAAATATAAACGTCGGTGAAACTTACGTATTGAATGTTTCATCGAAATCCGGTTCATTTTTCCCGATCATTCTTAATGTTCAAGAAAATGTGACCGATCTGCATTTTGAATTGATGCAGTAAATTTTATTTCAAATCTCAAAGAAGTTTCGTTAAAGCAGGCAGAAATTCGCCTGCTTTTTCTCTTATCTGAAAATCGCAAACGTCCGTCATCGGCGTTTCTTCTGGATTTATTTCAACTAAGACCGCATTTCGGCTTTTTGCATAATCCGCCAAACCAGCCGCCGGATAAACCAAAGCGGAAGTTCCGATAATAAAAAACAGATCGCACATTTTCGCGGCAAATTGAGCCTCGTTAAAAATTTCGTAAGGCAACATTTCGCCGAATAAAACAACATCGGGACGAACTCTTGCGCCGCATTCGTCGCAATTTTCGGGTTTGTGCGGAACTTCAACGGCGTTCATCTGAAAACGCTTTTCACATTTTGTGCAATACGAACAGTTGATGTTTCCGTGTAATTCCAAAACATTCGACGAACCTGCGCGCGCGTGCAAACCGTCAATGTTTTGCGTCACGAGCGTAAAATCTTCAAATTTCTTTTCCCAATCGGCAAGCGCAAAATGCGCCGCATTGGGCTGACAATTTTGCAAAACTCCGCGCCGGTAATCGAACCATTCCCAAACTTCTTCCACATTTTCGCGCACCATCCGCGCTGAAGAAATTTGATCGAACGGCATTCCTTTCCAAACCGCCGCATTTTCTCCGCCGCGAAACGTCGGAACGCCCGATTCCGCAGAAATTCCCGCGCCTGTTAAAACACAAACCCTTTTCGCATTTTTAATAATTTGGATCAATTTCGTTGGAATTTTCATACTTTTTTAAGTTTCCGGTTTAACTTTTTAGACAATAATACAAAATTTTAGAATTTCTTTGATACATTTCGATATAAATTTTCGCGTTAGAAAACAGAGATTTTTTTAGGAGAAATTTATATGTTCAAAAGTCAAATTTTCAAATTTATTTTAGTTGCAATCGTTTTATTTTCAGTCGCAAACGAAACTTTCGCCGACACACGCATTCGTTTTGCAAAAGGCAGAAGTTCGGCAACCGTTTCCGGCAAGATCGGAACGGGCGGACGTGTTTGTTATGTCGCAGGCGCACGCGCCGGACAAACTTTGACCGCAACTGTCAGTTCGCGCAGCGGAAAAGTGCAAATCTTTGAAAGCGGCGAAACGAGTTACAATTTAGATGTCGAATATTCAGGCGATCAATCCGTCTGCGTCGATAATCTGCGCGGTGCGACAACTTATACTTTGACCGTTTCGATTCGATAAAGATTATTTACGATCTTGAATTTATCAAAGAAAGTAATCGTGGAATAAACATAGAATTGTAAAATTCGCCGAAATAAAGTCAAATGATTTATAAAATGTCTTCTTATCGTTTTTCGGTAATTTGTTAGGCAATTTAATGATTTATGCAAAATTATCTCGGCATTATTGATTGGGGAATCGGCGGAATCAGCGTTTACAATCACGTCAAAACGCATTTTCCGCAGGTTCCCGTAATGTATTTTTCCGACACTGGCTTTACGCCTTACGGCAAAACATCGAAAACCGAACTAGTCGAAAGATTGAACGCCGTCATCGTTTACTTGAAATCGAAAGGCGTAAATCATCTCGTCATCGGCTGTAACGCCGCCAGTACCGCGATTCCTTTTTTAGATAACAATGGCGTTTTGATCGAAGGCGTGATCGAAAGTGCTGTTGAACTCGCCGCAAAGATGAAACCGAAAAAGCTAGGCTTGATCGGCGGCAGAAGAACCGTCGTTTCGGGTGTTTATAGAAAAAAATTCGCCGAAAAAGGAATCAAACTTTTTCCGAGAATCGCACAACCGCTTTCCGCATTGATCGAATCGGGCGATATTTCTTCGCCGAAACTGCATTCGGAAGCCGCAAAAATCCTCAAACCAATTAAGAATTCGTCGCATTTACTGCTCGCCTGCACACATTATCCGGCGATTTCCGAAGTCATCAAAAAAATCGTTTCGCCGAAAACCGTTTTGATCGATCCAGCCGAAGAATTGATAAAAAAAATCGCCGTTTGGGATTTACCCAAACACGGCGAAGATGTTTTTTTGACTACAGGAAACGCCGAAGAAATGAAAACGGCGGCGTTTAATGCTTTCGGCACGAAGATCGAAAAGGTTGAAAAGATCGAATTTTAGAATTTACATTTCAAACTCGACTTTATCGTAAATGTCGCTCGTATTCAGCGAACATTCGATCGATGAAAGTTCGATTTCCGTCGCATCACCGATAAAATCCATCAAATTCCAGCTTCCGTCAGATTGTTTCGTGTAGCGCATAACTCTTTTTGAATCTTGAGAAATTAAAACATATTCGCGCAATGATTCAATACTTCGATAATTATCAAATTTCACGCCTTTATCATAGCCTTCCGTCGAAGTTGAAAGAATTTCAATTATTAAAACCGGATTGAGTAATGTGTCGAGTTTTCCATCCGCCAAAAACTCCGATTTTCCGCAAACAACAGCAATATCGGGATAAGTAAAAAGTCCGGTTGCAGGAATATGCAAACGCATATCGGATTGATAACCTTTGCACAGACGTTTTTTCAACTGAAAATGCAGCGAAGCAAAAGTATTACCGTTTATCAGATTATGCCTTTCGCTTGCGCCTGCCATTTGAAATATCTCACCGTCGAAATATTCGTGCTTTTCAAACGATTCTCTTTCGGCAATTAAATATTCTTCGGGCGAAATGTAATCTTTTTTCAGTAGAGCTGTCATAACAACCTAAATTTACATCAAAAAACTATTCCAATTCAATAGTTTGTTCAAACTGCGGAACGACAACTTTCCAGCCGAATTCTTCGCGGATGTGTCCTGCCATCGCTTCGGCGGCTTCGGGTTCGCCGTGTGTCGTGAAAACGGCTTTCGGCGCGTTCGGCAATCCGTGAAGCCAGCGCAAAACGGCTTTCCAATCGGCGTGTGCGGAAAAACTCTCGACGCGTTCGACGTGACAGTGCACGGGAATCCAATTTTTCATAATGCGGACTTCTTTTTCGCCGTTTTGAATTCTGCGACCGACAGTTCCCGCCGCTTGATAACCGACGAAAATGATCGTTGCGTTTTCGTTCGGCAAAATTCGCATCGCGTGATGCATTACGCGTCCGCCTGTGAGCATTCCCGAAGCCGAAATGATAATTCTTGCGCCTTTCATATCGTTGAGCCGTTTCGATTCTTCGCGCGTCGAAGCCGTCTGCATCCAATCGGGTTTTAACGGGTGAATCTTTTTCGCCAGAATCGAAGCGTATTCTTCATCGTGTTCTTCGGAAAATCGGTTGTAAATCTGCGTCGCCTGCGAAGCCATCGGCGAATCGACGATCACGGGCATCGACGGAATCCGTTTGTCGTCTTCGAGTTCGCGGATCATATACAAAATTTCCTGCGTCCGCCCGACCGCAAACGCCGGAATCAAAATCGGCGCATTTCTTTTGTATGCGGCATTGATGATTTCGGCAAATTTCACGTCGGACGTAACTTCATCGTGGAGACGGTCGCCGTAAGTCGATTCGCACATCAGATAATCGCAAGCCGGCGGCGGTGCGGGATCATTTAAAATCGGCTGATCGTAATGACCCAAATCGCCCGAAAAAAGAAACTTTATCGATTCGCCGTTTTCACGCGCATTTTCCATCTCGACCAAAACCTGACTCGCGCCGATAATATGTCCGGCGACGCGAAAACTCGCTTTGATTCCGTCGCAAACTTCGACTTCTTCGCCCGTATTCGGAATTCCTTTGAGCAATTCAAAAGTGTCACGTGCATCGGATTCGTCGTAAAGCGGCAACGCGGGATGATGCGAAGTCAGATCATGTCGATTGCGGTAAGCGGCTTCTTCATCCTGCAAACGCGCCGAATCGAGCAGTAAAATTTTCATCAGATCGGCAGTCGCGCGTGATGTAAAAACCGTTCCGCGAAAACCGAGTTTGACGACGCGCGGCAAAAATCCGGTGTGATCGATGTGCGCGTGCGTGATGATGATCGCGTCGAGTTCTTTCGGATCGAATTCTTTCGGGTCTTGCCAATTTCGTTCACGCAGTTCTTTTTCGCCTTGAAAAAGTCCGCAATCGACCAGAATTTTCTTGCCGTTCGATTCCAAAAGATATTTCGAACCCGTGACGGAACCGACTCCGCCGAGAAATGTAATTTTTGCCATATTTTTTTTACAAAAAGCTTATTGCGAATCAGTTTTTATCAAGATTATATCCTGTGTCGTGCTGCGGCGCACGAGATAAATCTTTTTTCCGTCGCTTGAAACAGCGTAACGGACGATCGCTTCGAGATTGAAGTTCGTGATCTTCGTTTTCTTTCCGTCGTTCAGATTCATACTCCAAATATCCGTATTTCCGCTGCTCAATTCGGTAAAAAGAATCGCTTTTCCGTCTGCCGACCAGCGGTATTGATTGCTGTTCAAGGTTTTCAGAATTTGTTTCGGTTCGCCGATATTTTTTCCGTCGAAAGGCGCGACGTAAAGCGAAGTTTGCGGCATCACGCCGGTTCCGAAATCGATCGGCGCATTGAGAAAAAGCATCGATTTTCCGTCGGGCGAAAGTTTTCCGCCTTCGGGATATTGTTTGTCATCGCGCAAGATCGAAAATGTTTCGCCCGTTTCGATGTTCGTTCCGACGATCGCGGGCAAACCGCCGTTTTTATTTCTTTCGGTGAAGATAATGTTTTTTCCGTCGTTTGAAACGCTCATCAATCGTTCGTAAATATCGACCGTTTTCGTGATTTGCGTCGGATTCGCGCCGTCTGCATTCATTCGCCAAATATCGGTCGCGCCGTTTTTGAAAGATTCGTAATAAATATAATTTCCGTCTGGCGAAATAAGCGGATTATAATTTCTGCCGCTGTTCGGCGGTGTCAGACGCTTGGCGACCTTTGCTTCCACGTCCATTTCCCAAATTTCCGCGTCTTCGATCGAGATCGCTTTTACATACAAAAGTTTTCCGTTCGGCAAAACCGCCAAACCTTCCGTTCCGATCTTGTCTTTATCGTTCGGGCTGATCTGTCTGGATTTTCCCGTCGCGGTTTCAAATTCCCAAATTCCCGCCACCGAACTCGATTGAATCGTCGCGATCGTTTTGCTGTCTGCCGTCAACGACGCGCCGAAATATGAATTTGCGTCTTTCAAAAGCGGTTTGACTTCGCCGTATGGAAAACTGACGAGATAGATTTTCGGATCGTCGTCGTTTTCATAAACTCCTGCAACGACCAAACCCGAACCGTCTTTCATCCACGAAAAATTTCCCGCAAAGCCCCAATATTTACCGATCTGCTTTAATTCGCCGCCGTTTTCGGGAACGATTGCTAAAAATGTCGAAGGTTTGCCGACTTGAATATTTCTGTCCGCCGACATCGCGACGATCGTTTTGCCGTCGGGCGAAATTTGCGGATTCAGGATGTTTTTTTCGCTCGAATAGATTTCTTTTTCTTCGCCGCCTTCCGAGTTTATTTCGATGATCTTGTCCATCGAAGGATTCAAAATATGGCGGTGAAATATTAAAGATTTCCCGTCGGGACGAAACGAAACGCCCGAATCAACATCGAAAGCAATTTGTTTCGCTTCGCCGCCGAGCGTCGGAACACGGAACAGAATGTAGCCGAGTTCGCCTTTCGCTTGCTTCGTGTAATAAAGATAATTTGCATCGGGCGAAAACTTCAAAACGCCGATCTGATTTTGCGCAAGCGTGATAATTTCCTTTTCGCTTCCGGTTTCGATCTGCCGCAGCATCAATTTCGAATCGCTTGCCAAACCGTTCTTCACATACGCGAGATATTTTCCGTCGGGCGAAATCTCGATCGCCTGCGCGTCATTGATGCGCGAAATATTGGAAACCTTTACGCTTTTGTCGAAAGTGTTGTAAAGAACGGGTTTTTGCCACAAATAAAAACTCAAAACCGACAGCGAACCGAGCAAAAGCAGTCCGATTATCAAAACGAACGCCATTGAAATCCGTTTTTTCGGTTTTGCCGCTGAAGAAGTTCCTGTAACGACCTGATTCGACAAAATCTTCGTTTCGGCGACTTCGTTCGTCGGCTTCATTTGCGTATTGCGCGTAAATTTTCCGCTGTTTCGCAAACCGATTCCGCCGCTTCGATTCGGTGAGATCGAAACGTCCAATTCTTGATCGACTTCCAATTCGCGGCGCAGATTTTTCAGATCGAGTTGAAAATCCTTTGCCGATTGATAACGCTCTTCGCGGTCTTTACGAAGAGATTTTTTCAAAATACGATAAAGTTCGGTCGGCGCGTCTTCGATTATTTCAGTAATTTTAATTGGTTCTTTATGAATGATGTTCGCGAGCGTATCGGTCACGGTTTCGCCTTCGAAAGGCGTTTTGCCCGTGAGCATTTCGTATAAAACAATGCCGACGCTCCACAGATCGGTGCGCGCGTCGGTTTCCTTGCCGCGCGATTGTTCGGGCGACATATACGAAACGCTGCCCATCACCATTCCGGCTTTCGTGCTGACGAGTTCGCGCGTTTCGGCTTCGCTTTCGATCAAGGTCGGTTTTGCCAGACCGAAATCGAGAATTTTTACGATTCCGTCCTCACGAACCATGATGTTTTCGGGTTTTAAGTCGCGGTGAATGATCCCGGCGTGATGCGCGGCGTTCAAACCGCTCAAGATTTGTTCAGCGATGTGCAAAGCCGAACCGAAGCTGATCGCGTCGCGCTCGATCAAACTTCGCAGAGTTTCGCCTTTGATGTTTTCGGTCGCGATATAAAGTTCGTCTTCACAGCTTCCGATCTCGAAAATCGTAATGATATTCGGATGATTCAACGCAGAAGCAGCGCGCGCTTCGAGCTTGAAACGATTGACGCGTTCGAGATTACAGCAAAATTCAGGCAGTAAAACCTTCACCGCAACGTCGCGGTCGAGGCTTTCGTCGTGCGCGAGATAAACTTCGCCCATTCCGCCTGCACCGATCTTTTGCCGGATTTCGTATCGTCCGAGTTTTTTACCTGAAAGCATCTTGTTTCAAACCTTTTTCTATCTTTGAGTTAAACGAGTGAATTTCTCTAAAAGTTTATTAATAGTTTGTAAAAGATGCAAAATCGCGTCTTGAAATATTGCCGACGCGATCTTTATCTAATTGATTTGATATTTAAATAATCGAACTCGACACAAAAGAAATCGCATTCAACATGAAAAGAATTGAATACGACATGAAAAGAATTCAAAACGACATGAAAAGAATTGAATACGACGTAATAAGAATTCAAAACGACACAAAAAGAATTCAAAACAACGTGACAAGAATTCAAAATGACAAGAGAAGAATTCAAAACGACGTGACAAGAATTCAAAACAACACGAGAAGAATTTAAAACGACAAGACAAGAATTTAAGATGATATACAAAAAAAGCTCCCCTCCTTTTTAAGGAGGGGTGGCAATCGCTTCGATTGACGGGGTGGTTGTCGGCAAGATTAATCATTCAAGTGCTTTTTCTTGAGATTTAACTACCCCGTCCGCGAAGCGCGTCCACCCCTCCTTTTTAAGGAGGGGAGCTTTTTTCTTTTAATCAATTTTAATTGACGTAATCGCGCGGGAAAAAGATGACTTTGGCGGCTTCGGCGTTGTGTTTTCCCTGCTGTTTGCGGATGATCGCCGATTGCAGAAGCTCTGAAGCGTTTTCGCCGTCTTGTCCGAAAGTTGCGGAACCGAAATTTAATTTGAGAAATATTTTTTCGCCGTTGGCGATCAAAAAAGGTTTTGTAACGAAAGATTTTTCGATGCGGCTGGTAACTTCATCCGATATTTTTTCCGAAGCCGTCGGCAAAACAACCCAAAATTCATCGCCGACCGAGCGCGCCAAAAAATCCATATCGCGGAGCTGAGCTTTAATGATCTGTCCGGCAAATGTCAAAACACGATCGCCCGTCGCGTGTCCGTATTTCTTGTTGATCTCGGCGAAATTACTGAGGTCGATCGTCAAGATCGTCAAAGCGCGTTCTTGCCTGTAACGCTGAGATTCGGCTAATTGATTCTCTAAAACCAGATAAAAAGCGCGTTCATTGGGCAGATTCGTCAAAGCATCCGTCAAGGCATTTGAAAGACTTCGCTCGTGTGCCAAAGAATTTGCAAAAAGCGGTGTGACACGTTCGGCGACCGCTTCTAAAAGCGCGACCGAATCCGCGTTAAAACGCTTGATCGCATCGCCGTAAAGCTGTAAAACGCCGAAAATTTTCCCGTCGCGCATCAAAGGAACGGCAACCGCACAACTCAAATCTTCCAAAACCGCTTCGGGAAACACGTTTTTTTCGAGCAGAAGATTTCCGTCGATCTGTGGTTTACGCGTGAGAAACGCTTTTCCCGCGTTTCCTTTCAAAGTATTGATCTCGAGATGCCGAAAAAGCTGTGCATTTTTGCCGTCTGCATATTCGATCTTCAATTTTTCCGCGCCATCGACCGCCAAAAACAAAACGCAGGTCAGATTCGGAATAAGTTCATTGACGCGGCTTGCCACCAGCCGAAACATATCGGTCGGTTTGATCGAAGCCCCGAAAAGATCGTTCGCTTCTTCCAAGGCTTTCAGACGATTATCGACTTCGTACGTGAAAAGTTCTTTTTTCTCTTCCGCTTCGATCACGACCGCGATCTCTTCGGCGCGTTTCTTTTGCTTTCCGTAGATCAGCGCAACGACCGCCAAATATAAAACGACGATGCCAGAAAAAACGATCGCTTTTGTCGGCAAATGCAGTTCAAAACTGCTCAATAAAAACGTGAAGATCAGCGCAAAAAGCGAAACAACCGTCAGCGAAAGTTGATTCATTCCAAAGTTTAAATTATTTTTTTCGGAAGATGTAGAAATTATCGGGTCTGCCATAGACGGTTTTGAAGAATTTCGGGCTTTTTTGAGTGTCTTTTGAGAAAATTTTCTCAATCATTTTAAAGATACCTTTTTCGCCGTCGAGAAGTCAATAACTTTCTATATTTTATTGATTTATAAAGCTTTTCATCACAATTCCCCATTAAGCAATTTTACTTTTCAAGATTATTTTTTTTGATTAAATTAAGATTCCTGACCTCTCTGGAGTTGACTATCTCAATTTTGATAATTATATTGTCCAATGTTCCAAAAATTAATCAGCTTGGGACAAACCGTAAACTTACGGTTATTTTTGTTAATATATTTAATCTTTGAAGAAGACAGGAGAATTTTAATAAATGAAAAAGACTTTAGTATTATCAGCCGTTTTAGCACTCGGTGCTATGGGAATGGCTTGCGGCGATGCTGCAAACACAGCAACAAACGCAACCAAAAATGCGGCTAACACAGCAACAAATGCGGCAAGCACCGCAGCTAATGCAACATCGAATGCAGCTAATATGGCTGTCAATGCCACAAAAGAAGCTACCAACGCAGTAGGAAACGCGGCAAACACGGCTATGAACGCTGCTAAAGAAGCTAACAAAGAAGCGCACAACGCAAATGCTGCTCATTCGAACACCGCTTCGAACATGGCTGCAAACACCGCTAAAGAAGCTAACAAATAGTTTCTAATTTTTATTTAAATCAGGCTTAGAGCGTATATCTTCGGAAAATGCGCTCTTTGTTTTGGGTAGAACTCGATTCGAGCTAATCAAAAAAGCGTTTACCGCGTCGGAAATATTTCAATAATATGTCCGAACTTTGAAATTAATCTGGTGATTGTGAAAATTTTTGCAATATTTTTTCAAAAACGCCTCTTTTGACTTTTCTTGAGTTGACTATCTCAATTTAGATATTTATATTGTCCAATGTTCCAATTATTAATCGGTTGGAACAAACCGTATATTCTACGGTAATAAATAACAATAATCTTTGTAGAAGACAGGAGATTTATACAACAAAATGAAAAAGACTTTAGTATTATCAGCAGTTTTGGCACTCGGTGCTATGGGAATGGCTTGCGACAGTGCTCCGGCAAACAATTCGGCTTCGAATGCAAAACCGGCTAACACGACATCAACATCAACGGCTCCGTCGAACACCGCTTCGACTTCAACCGCTCCGTCGAACACCGCTTCGACTTCAACCGCTCCGTCGAACACCGCTTCGACTTCAACCGCTCCGTCGAACACCGCTTCGACCGGAACGAAACCGATGACCAATTCAAGCCCGATGGATTCGAAAGCTAACACTAGCTCGACAGCTACGGCAAACAAAACAGCTAACGACAAATAGTTTTTAGTTGAATAAAAATAATCAAAAGCGCGTTATCTTCGGGTAATGCGCTTTTTGTTTTTCTCTATTTCTTTGAATCTCAACTGCCATTCTGCTATATTATTTCCGTAAAACTTACCTTTTTATGACTCCGCGTTCGATCGCCAAACTTTGTCCAAACGTCACGCGCCCGAATCTTTTCGGCGGCGATTAGTTTTTTTCACTCGAATTTTCTGCAATATTATTCGCCGATTTTTTTTCGGCAAACTGTTCATTTTTACTAACATTTTGAGGAAATAATTACTATGAATCCGAAAACAGATTTACAAAGACCGATCATTAAAACCGAACTTCCCGGACCGAAGGCTAAAGAGATCATCGAAGCCGACGCAAAATACGTGACACCGAGTTATCCGCGCCCTGATTACAAATTAGTCGCCGAAAAAGGCTACGGCGTTTGGATCGAAGACCCCGACGGCAATGTTTTTCTCGACTGCAACGCGGGCGTTGCGGTTTGTTCGACGGGACATTGTCATCCCGAAATCGTCGAAGCGATTACCAAACAAACGCAAACTTTAATTCATCTTTGCGGCACCGATTATTACTACAAACAAATGCCCGATCTCGGCAAAAAGCTGAGCGAGATTTGCCCGATCGAAGGCGAAACGAAAACGCATTTTGCCAACTCGGGCGCAGAAGCCATCGAAACCGCTCTGAAACTTGCGATGTATCACACACGCCGCCAAAAATTCATTTCGTTTTTCGGCTCGTTTCACGGCAGAACGCTCGGCGCACTTTCATTGACTTCATCGAAACGCGCACAGCGTTTAGGCTTTATGCGTCAGGCTCTGGACGTTGTTCACGTTCCGTATCCGAACTGTTTCCGCTGTCCGTTTAATTTGGGCAAATGTGACGACGGTGAATGCTGTCAAGGCACGATCGATTGGATCGAAAATCGACTTTTTAATACGACCACGCCGCCCGAAGAAGTCGCCGGAATCGTTCTCGAAGTCGTCCAAGGCGAAGGCGGTTACATTCCCGCGCCGAAATCGGTCGTCAAAGCCTTGCGCGAAATTTGCGATAAACACGGCATTATGCTGATTGTTGACGAAGTTCAAAGTGGAATGGGCAGAACCGGAAAAATGTTCGCGCTCGATCATCACGAAGGCGTGAAAGCCGATATTATGTGCTTGGCAAAAGGAATTGGTTCGGGATTGCCGATCGGTGCTTGCGTCGCACGTGCCGACATTATGGATTGGCACAAAGGCGCACACGCTTCGACCTTCGGCGGAAATCCTGTCTGTATCGCTTCGGCTTTGAAAACCATCGAATTATTGGAAAATGGTTTGGTCGAAAATGCCGCGACCGTCGGAAAATATCTCGAAGACGGCTTGCGTTCACTGCAAACTAAATACAAACAGATCGGCGACGTGCGCGGATTAGGAATGATGCTCGGCGTCGAATTCGTCAAAGAAAACGGCGAACCCGATGCCGAACTCCGCGACCGTATCGAGATGGAATGTTTCAATAAAGGCTTGATTATTTTAGGCTGCGGAACTTCGACCATCCGCTGGTCGCCGCCGCTCATTTTAACGAAAGAAAACGTCGATGTCGCGCTCGAAATCTTCGACGCGGCAATCGCGGCTTCAATTTAAAACATCAATAGCCGCAAAAAGGCGCAAGATACACAAAAAATGACTTTAGATTTTATTTTTGCTAATTTTGTGCCTTTTTGCGGCTATTTCTTTACTGAAATTACTCAGCGTGTGAGTGTTTCATTTCAGCGGTTAAAAAGAGCGGAAAACCGTGCGGGATTTCGCTTCCTTCGATCTCGTGACCGCAGATGGCAAAATCCATTCCCGATTCTTTGAACTTCAGTTCGTCCAACTCGTTTTGAACATTGAAATCAGTGAAAAGCGAAGCGAAACCGCTTGCGGGTGCGGCTTTGCGCGGGAGTTTTTCGTCCGTCATTGCCGAATTGTATGCAAACGTCGCCATAATCACGGCAGATTTTTTCAGATCGTCTTCGATGATTCTGTCCGAAACGTCCTGCGTCGTGTGCCAAGTTCGGGAGTTATATTCGATCGTGTCTTGGATAAATTGAAATCCCGGCAATCCGATCGAATCGAACGCCTGATGGTCAGTTCCGCCCGTGTTGTTGATCGTCACGGTCGTTGCGCCGTATTCTTTGAACGGCTCTAACCAACCCTTAAATGTCGAACGAAGCTGTTCATTTCCCTGCAAATAAATTCCGCGAATTTGTCCCGTTCCGTTGTCGAGATTGTAATACGCGGCAAATTTTTCATACAAAGGCTTTTTGTTGAGCGGCGGACGCTGACCGCCAGCCATCGCCGAAAACGCCGCACTGTCCGAACCGTCGCCGAGCATTGCGATATTTTTCTTTACATAACCGCGCGAACCGAGCAAACCTTGTTCTTCGCCCGTCCAGAGCGCGACGCGGATCGTGCGACGCGGTTTCAAGCCCGAAGCCGCCAAAATTCGCATCGCTTCCATCACGACGGTCGAGCCTGCGCCGTTGTCGGTCGCGCCCGTTCCCGAATGCCAGGAATCCAAATGCGCGCCGATCATCACGACTTCATCTTTCAGATCGGTTCCCGGAATTTCGGCGATCGTGTTATAACCTTGCAGATCGTCGTCGTAAAACTGTGTCTGCAAATCGACTGACATTTTCACGGGAATTCCTTGGCGAACCAGACGCAGAACGCGGTTGTATTGTTCGGCTTCGGCGACGACCTGCGGAATTGTTGCAGGCGCACCTTTTGAATAAACTCTCAATCCGCCGAACGGATTCTGCGGTGCGCCGTCGGGCGCAGGCGGCGCAGGCGCAGGACTCGCGCCCATCACGCGCATCGTTCCTGCATCAACCCCCAACCCCGCATCGACTAAAACCGCCGCGCCTTCTTCAAAGTAGAAACGGAATTTGCGTTGATTAAATTGCTGTTCGGGTGAAGGCTGACCTCTGCGACCGCCGCCGGCTTGCGGTTCGGCAGGTTTTGCCGCTTCCATTTTCGCCAGATCGTCGTCCGTGTTGCGCGTCGCCGAGGGCTTAAAGCCGGGTTCGATCTTCGATTCCTGCGCGATCAGCACGATCGCACCTTTCAATTTGCCTTTATATTTGGCAAGTTCTTCTTCGGTTTTCGCATCCACCACGACGACATCGCCCGTCGTTGTGACCGAAGGCGACCACGCTTTCGGATACGCACGAAAAGCGATGGTTTCAGTCGGCGTTGTGACCGAAGCATTAAAACGCTTCATTTCCCAACCGCGTCCGAATTCGCCCCACGGATCGACCGACGCGTTTTTCAAGCCCCATTTTTCAAATTGTTCCTTCGTCCATTTGTTCGCCCGCCGCTGATTCGGCGAATTGGTCAGACGCGCACCGATCACATCGGTCAGATAACGCATCGTGTTCATCGCCTGCGAACGGTTCATCCCTTCATTCTTAATCATAACAATCGGCTCATCTCTCGGAGGACCGACTACCTGCCCGACAGCAAACGTCGGCAGCAGCAGAGCCGACATAAAAACACCGGCAATAATTTTTGCTCGAAACATCAAATAAATCTCCTTGTTAATTTAATTTTTGCGGAATATAAAAAACTGGTAAAAATCTATACGCAGTAATTTACCAATAGGTTTTTAACAGATTAACAATTTTCCAACCTTTGCGGAAACGCGCACAGAGTAAGCGTGTATTTGCAGAAACCTTGACATCTTTTTGCCGAAAGT
>DAITPE010000046.1:0-15971 GCA_036833775.1 Pyrinomonadaceae bacterium
GGAAACTGCAAACGAAATTATCGCCAAATACGGTGCGGGAATCGGCGTTTCGGGAACAGGAATTTCAAACTGCGGCGTGGCAATCGGACTCGGTTGCGATATGACGAACCGCGAATCGGTCGCCGAAATGTTCAGCAAAGTAATGCTTGCTTACGGCGGAATTGATGCGGTGATTGTGACAGCCGGCGTTTTCGTTGCGCCCGACAAAACAGGTCGCGTTGAAGATTCTAAATGGGATTTTACATTTGGAATCAACGTCAAAGGCGCGTATATCGTTGCTGACGAAGCCTATAAAATCTTCAAAAAACAAGGCTTAACGGGAAATATAATTTTGACGACAAGCGCAAATGCGGTCGTGGCGAAAAAAGGAAGTCTCGCTTACGACACATCGAAAGCCGCCGCAAATCATCTGACGCGCGAACTCGCGATCGAATTTTCGCCGCTCGTTCGTGTCAACGCAGTTGCGCCCGCGACGGTCGTCAAAGGCAGCACAATGTTTCCGCGTGATCGTGTGATTGCGAGCTTGACGAAATACGACATCGCGCACGACGAATCGGAATCAGACGAAGCGTTGACGGAAAAATTGTCGAATTTCTACGCGAAACGTAGTCTGACGCAAACGCCGATCGAGCCTTCGGATCAAGCCGAAGCGATCTTTTTGCTCGTTTCAAAACGTCTCGGCAAAACGACCGGACACGTCATTCCGGTTGACGGCGGACTTGCGGACGGTTTTATGCGGTAATTTTTTTTAACCGCAGATGGACGCAGATGGACGCAGATTAAAGAGATTTCTTTCTAAATTTATATGCAATTATCCGCGTTTATCTGCGTCCATCTGCGGTTAATTTCCTCTTCATTTTGGAGAAATTTATGTCAACAAAATTTGAAATTTCCGACGATTTTATCGCCGAACAGAATAAAAAATCAGAAGAACATTTGGCGGAAGATTTCGATTATTTAGCCAAAAAATTAAAGCGCAATAATATCGAGATCGAAAAAATCGTCGAAAAAGCTCAAAATTTTCAGGTTGCCGTGCCGAGTTGGGGCGTTGGCACGGGCGGAACTCGTTTTGCGCGTTTTCCCGGAATCGGCGAGCCGCGCGGAGTTTACGAAAAGCTCGAAGATTGTGCGACGATCAATAAATTGGTTCGTTCGACTTCGGCAGTTTCGCTGCACATTCCGTGGGATAAACCCGAAAATGTTGACGAACTCAATTCATTTGCAAAGGCAAAAGGTTTGACGTTCGACGCGATGAATTCAAACACGTTTCAAGACCAAATCGGACAGAAAAAATCTTACAAATTCGGTTCGCTTTCACACGCTGACAAAGACGTTCGCAAACAAGCGGTCGAACATAATATCGAATGTATCGAACTCGGCAAAAAAATCGGTTCACAGGCTTTAACGGTTTGGGTCGGTGACGGTTCGAATTTTGCCGGACAGACGAATTTTCGCCACGCTTTTGAAAATTATCTCGAAGCGATGCACGAAATTTACGCCGCAATTCCCGAAGATTGGCGCATGTTCATCGAACATAAAATGTTTGAACCTTCATTTTATTCGACTGTCATTCAAGATTGGGGAACGAATTACATCGCCGCTAAAGAGTTGGGAGAAAAGGCTTTCTGTCTCGTTGATCTCGGTCATCACGCGCCGAATGTCAACATCGAACAGATAGTTTCGCGCTTGATTCAATTTCAAAAACTCGGCGGATTTCATTTCAACGACAGCAAATACGGCGACGACGATCTCGACACGGGTTCGGTCAAACCTTTTCAATTATTTTTGATCTTCAACGAATTGGTTGACGCTGAATTGAATGATTTGCCGAATTTTAATCCGGCGTATATGCTCGATCAATCGCACAACGTCACCGATCCGATCGAATCGCTGATGGTCAGCGCAAACGAAGTCGTTCGTGCATATGTTCAAGCACATTTGATTGACCGCGAAAAATTGGAAGAAGCGCAGAAAAAAGGCGACGCAATAACCGCGCTTTCTACCTTAAAAGCGGCTTTTACGACCGATGTTTCATCAATCCTCGCAACTGCGCGGACAAGAAACGGCGGCGCAATCGAACCTGTAAACGTCTATCGTGCAAGCGGTTATCGAAACGAGAAAGCCAAAGAACGTCCGGCGCAAATCGGAATTTCAGCAGGAATAGTTTAGAAAAAAGACAGCCGCAGAAAATTACGGAAAAAACGGATTTTAGATTTGCACCTTTTTCATCTGTATTAATCTGTGAAATTCTGCGGTTTACCGAAAAATTGGTCAATAATCTTTACATAGCAGTTGATCTAGGCGCAGGAAGCGGGCGCGTTTTTCTTTGCGATTTGGGCGAAAATTTTTCATTGGAAGAAATTCATCGTTTTCAATATCCGCCGAACCAAGAAAACGGGCATTTGCGTTGGGATTTTGCGAAGATTTTCTCTGAAATAAAGACAGGTTTAAAAAGCGCGGGCGAACGCGCTAAAGATTTAGATAAAAAGATTTACAGCATCGGTGTGGACAGTTGGGCGGTTGATTACGGGTTGATTGATAAAGACGGAAACTTAATCGCAAACCCGATTTGCTACCGTGATTCGCGCACAAATTCCGCGATGCAAAAGGTCTTTGAAATTGTTCCGAAAAGCGAATTTTTTGCAAAAACGGGCATTCAGTTTTTACCGTTCAATACGATCTTTCAATTTTTTTCCGAAGCCGCAATTTTACAAAAAGCCGAAAAATTATTGCTTCTTCCAGATTTGATCAATTATTTCCTGACCGGAAAAACATTCGCCGAATATACGAACGCGACGACGACGCAGTTTTTGAACGCGGAAACGAAAAATTGGGATTTCGAGTCGCTTGAAAAGTTAAATCTGCCGACAAATATTCTGCCCGAAATCGTTGAAGCGGGAACAAATTTGGGATTTTTGAAAACCGAAATTTCAGGCGAATTAATACTCAAAGATGTTCGCGTCATCGCGCCCGCGACGCATGATACGGGAAGCGCAGTTGTCGGTGCGCCATTGGAAAAAAATTGGGCATACATTTCGTCGGGAACATGGTCGCTGGTCGGTGTTGAAATTGACAAACCGTTGATAAATACAGAAGTTGCAAGGTTTAATTTTACGAATGAAGGTGGTGCGTTCGGCACGATTCGATTTTTGAAAAACGTGATAGGATTGTGGATTTTTGAATCTTGTCGCAAGGAATGGGACAAAGTCGGCATCAAAACCGTTTACGAAACTTTGCTTGCCGAAGTCGAAAAAATCGACGATTTTTGCGGTTTTATTTTTCCCGACGACGAACGATTTTTGAATCCTGATTCGATGCTTCAAGCGATAAATTCGCAGTTAATTAAAACGAATCAATCATTTGTTGAAAATCCCGTTTTGATTACGAAAATTATTCTTGATTCGCTTGCTTTTCGTTACGCGTCCGTTTTGGAAACGATTGAAATTTTGAATGGGAAAAATATCGAAGGCGTGCAAATTGTCGGCGGCGGCGGACGCAATAATTATTTGAATCAAATGACCGCAAATGCTTGCGGAAAAACGGTTAAAGCCGGATTGACCGAAGCGACCGTGACGGGAAATGCCGTCGTGCAAGCGATTTCTGCGGGAAGATTTTCGGACTTGAATGAAGCGCGAAAATACGTTTCGGCAAACGTCGAGTTAAGAAGTTTTATGCCAACTTTCGATGGAAAATTGTCGGAAGCAAAACGGTTTTATTCGGAAATCGAGAAAAAGTTTATCAATGACTCGTCGGCAGTTTCGGCATAAAATGAAATTAAAAAAGGCGTTTACAATTTTCTTTTTTACGGCAGTTTTTTCGTGTTTAATCTTTGCACAAAAAGCCGAGAAACCGACACTTTTTCTCGTCGGCGATTCGACGGTAAATAATTCGAGCGAAAGTTTTCAAGGTTGGGGAAATGTCATCGGCGAATATTTTGATAAATCGAAGATAAATGTCGTCAACAAAGCGCGCGGCGGGCGAAGTTCGCGCACTTTTTACACCGAAGGTTTGTGGAAAGAAGTTGTGAACGAATTAAAATCGGGCGATTTTGTGTTGATTCAATTCGGACACAACGACGGCGGTGCGATCGATAAGGAAAAATTTCGTGGTTCGATTCGCGGAATCGGAGAAGAAAAACAGGAAATAATTGGTCAAGACGGTAAACCCGAAACAGTTCGCACGTTCGGCTGGTATTTGCGAAAATTCATTAGCGATGCGAAAGAAAAAGGCGCGTCGGTCGTTTTGCTTTCACCCGTTCCGCGCAATCAGTGGAAGGACGGAAAAGTAAAGCGCGAAAATGAAGCTTACGGAAAATGGTCGCGCGAAACTGCCGAAAAAGAAAAAGTTTTCTTCGTTGACCTAAACGAAATCACGGCGCAAAAATATGAAAAAATCGGCGCGGAAACTGTTGGAAAAGAGTATTTTACGACGAAAGACAATACGCATACTTCGCCGTTGGGAGCAAAGATAAACGCCGAATCGGTTGTTGAAGGTTTGAAAAAACTGAAAAAATTTTCGTTGAGAAAGTTCGTTTTGAAAAAGTGAAAGTTTCATTATTTATAACTTGTTTGGTTGACCAACTTTGTCCGAACGTCGGAGTTGCGGCGGTAAAAGTTTTGCGCCGCGCAGGTTGCGAAGTGATTTTCGATGAACGCCAGACTTGTTGCGGACAGCCCGCATTTAACACGGGTTATCGAAAAGAAGCGCGAAAATTTGCGGAAAAGTTTATCGAGATATTTGAAGATTCGGACGCCGATTTTATCGTTTCGCCGTCGGGCAGTTGCACAGCGATGGTCAAACATTTTCACGAGCTTTTTCCCGACGATAAAAATTGGCGCGAAAGATGTGAAAAGATCGCCGAAAAAACTTACGAATTCAGTTCTTTTCTCGTAAATGTTTTGAAGATCGAAAACGTCGGCGCGAAGTTTTCGGGAAAGATCACGTGGCACGATGCTTGTCACGGCTTACGCGATCTGAATATTAAGAACGAACCGCGCGAATTACTGAAAAATGTTGAAAATGCAGAGTTTATCGAACTTGAAAACGCCGACGTTTGTTGCGGTTTCGGCGGAACTTTTTCGGTGAAATACGCGGAAATTTCGGCGGCAATTTTGGAAAACAAGATCGAAGCGATCGAAAATTCGGGTGCGGATTTTGTAACGGCTTGCGATGCGAGTTGTCTGATGCAGATCGGGGGCAGGCTTTCGCGGTTAAATTCAAAAGTAAAACCTCTGCACATCGCAGAGATTTTGGCGGCGCAGGAATAAAGAAAAATTAGCCACAGATGAACACAGATGAAATCTGATTTTCTGGAAAATGGTAAAAAAATATCTAAAAAATCTGTGTGAATCCGTGTTTATCTGTGGCTAAAAATTGTATTAAATGAACCAATTCACTTCCGAAAATTTCGACCAAAATGCGCGCGTCGCTCTGAAAGATGCGACGCTTCGCGGTGCGCTTAAAAATTTGTCGAAAACGATCGGCGGACGGCGAAAAACGGCGATCGCGACGGTTGAAAATTGGGAAGAGTTGAGGGAAAAAGCTCGTAAAATAAAAGAAGAAACGCTTTTACATCTTGATAAATATCTCGAACGATTTGCCGAAAACGCCGAAAAAGCGGGCGCGAAAATTCATTGGGCGCGAGACGGAAAAGAAGCCACGCGGATCATTTTGGATTTGATAAATGAGCGCGGCGCGAAAACGGTTGTGAAAGCGAAAAGTATGGCGACCGAAGAGATTCATCTCAATCACGCGCTCGAAGCCGAAGGAATCGAAGCGGTCGAAACCGATCTCGGCGAATATATTATTCAAATTGCCGACGAAACGCCGTCGCACATCGTCGTTCCGGCGATTCATAAAACAAAACAGCAGATTGCCGATCTTTTCGTTGAAAAAATCGGCATCGAACCGACCGAAGATGTCGGAGTTTTAACGCAGACGGCGCGAAAAATTCTGCGTTCGAAATTCGCCGAAGCCCAAATCGGAATCAGCGGCGCAAATTTCGCCGTCGCGGAAACGGGAACGATTCTAATTCTTGAAAATGAAGGAAATATTCGTCTGACGACGAGTTTAACAAAAACGCATATCGCACTCGTCGGCATCGAAAAAATAATTCCGAAATTTGCCGATCTGGACGTTTTTTTGAAACTTTTGCCGCGTTCGGGAACAGGTCAAAAATTGACGACTTATCAATCTTTGATAACAGGAACGAAGCGCGAAAAAAACGCCGAAGGACCTGAAGAAATTCACATCGTTTTGATGGACAACGGACGCTCGAAAATGCTCGCGCATCCGGTTACGCGGCAGAGTTTGGCGTGTATTCGCTGCGGCGCGTGTTTGAACGCGTGTCCGGTTTACGGCGCGGTCGGCGGACACGCTTACGGCGCGGTTTATCCGGGACCGATCGGCGCGGTGATCACGCCGCAACTTCTCGGAATCGAAAAGACGAAACAACTGCCTTATGCGTCGAGTTTGTGCGGCGCGTGTCGTGAAGTTTGTCCTGTAAAAATTGATATTCCCGAACTTCTTTTGCATCTTCGCGCCGAGATCACGGACGGCGAAGCGAACGGCAAAAAAACGGAAAAACCGATTAAAGTAAAATTCGCCGAGCGTTTCGCGTTCAGCCTTTACGCAAAAGCGTGGGAACGCGCCGGAACTTACAAACTCGGCACGAAAACGGCGCGATTTTTTCAAAAGTTTTTGAGCGAAAACGGCAAGATCGGCGAAGTTTCGGGCGTGATGAAAATGCTCGCGCCGCCTTTGGCAAATTGGACGGAATTTCGCGACGCGCCGACGGTTGCGCCGAAATCTTTTCGAGAAATTTGGAAGGAAGAATTAAAGAAAGATTAGCCGCGAATTAACACGAAAAAACACGAATTTAGGAAAAGATAAAAAGAGAAATCTTCTAAAATTTTCGCTTCTTTCGTTTATTTCGCAGGCAAAAATAAAAATGGAATCAAACGTAGCAAAAGATGCAATTTTCGCTTCGATTCGCCGAAATTTGGCGGCGAGTTTGCCGTTTGATGAGATTCATAACGAACACAAAGCGCATCAGCCGAAAGGTGAAATTATTGAGATTTTCAATTCTGTTTCAAGTGAATTGAGTTTAGCTGAAATCTTTCGCGAAAATCTGCTTTCGATTGGTGCAAATTGTGAAATAGTTAAAGATAAAGAAAACGCGGCGCGGCTGATTCAGAATATAATCGACGCGAAAAATCTGAAAAAGATCGCGATTTCGGATGCTGAAATTGTTTCCGAAATCACAAATTCGCTTAAAGTTGAAAACGATTTTTTGAGGAATTCAGCGAAAGAGATTTTGTTTGAAACCGATCTCGGAATTACGAGCGCACAGTTCGGCATCGCGGAAGCGGGAACGCTCGTAATTGAATCGGATAAAGAGTTTAACCGTCTGACATCGCTTGTTCCGCCGATTCATATTTGCGTTTTGGAAACGGAGAAAATCCGTCAAACTCTGGGCGAAGTTTTGAGTGAATTGGAAAAAGATTTGAGCCGTTCGATCACTTTTATCACGGGACAATCGCGCACGTCGGACATCGAATTGACGCTCGCGCTCGGCGTTCACGGTCCGGGCGAATTGTTTGTTATCTTGGTAGAAAAGTAAGAGTTTAGCCACGAATTAACACGAATGGACACGAATAAAAGGCAAATTATCCACAGATGGACACAGATGAACACGGATAGTTAATCAAAGATTAATAGAATTTGTAAGATGAGATTGAAAGAAAGACACATAAAAATATCAAGAAAAATCTGTGTCCATCCGTGTTCATCTGTGGTTAATTTTTCTTAAAATTTTAGTAAATGAGCATTTTGTTAAAAGCCGAAAATGTGACGAAATCTTACGCCGGAGTTCAGGCGTTGAAATCCGCTTCGTTTGAATTGCGAAAGGGCGAAGTTCACGCGCTGATCGGCGAAAACGGCGCGGGTAAATCTACTTTTATCAAGATTTTAACCGGCGCAGTCGAAGCGGATTCGGGAAAACTCGAAATTGAAGGAAATGTTGTAAAAGAGAATTCACCGACGTTTGCAAAATCGCTCGGCGTGGCGGCGATTTATCAGCAACCTGCGCTTTTTCCCGAACTTTCGGTCGCTGAAAATATTTCGTTCGGACAAGAGAAAAAAGGACTTTTCGGCTTGGTAAATTGGAAATCACGCCGCGAACGCGCAAAAGAATTGCTGGCGGAAGTTGGCGCAAAAATTGATGTTGACGCTGAAGCCGGAAGTCTTTCGATGCCGCAACAACAACTTGTCGAAATTGCACGCGCACTCGGCGCAAACGCGAAGATTTTGATTTTGGATGAACCGACCGCTTCGCTTTCGGAAGAAGATGCAAACAATCTTTTTCGCGTAATTCGCGGATTGAAAGCGAAAGGTGTCGGGATGATCTACATCTCGCATCGGCTCGAAGAATTGCCCGTAATTGCCGATCGCGTCACAGTTTTGCGCGACGGAAATACGATCGGAACGCGCGAAATGGCAGACGTAAGTCGCGAAGAATTGATCAAATTAATGGTCGGGCGCGAATTGTCGCAAGTGTTTCCGAAGAAAGAAGTTAAGTTGGGCGAAGTCGTTTTGGAACTGAAAAATCTCGGTTACGCGAAAGCAGGAGTTAAAAATATAAATTTGACGGTTCGCGCTGGTGAAATCGTTGGAATTGCCGGACTTGTCGGCGCAGGTCGAACGGAATTTGCGCGTGTGATTTTCGGTTTGGACGAAGCCGATTCGGGCGAGATTTTGCTGAACAGAAAATCTATCCGAAACACGCATCCGCAAGACGCGATTCGCAATAAAATCGCATATTTGCCCGAAGACAGACGCAAACACGGCGTAATTTTGGACTTGCCGATTTCGACGAATATAACGCTTTCGTCGTTGAAGATTTTGTCGGGCAGATTCGGACTTAATTTCAATAAAGAAAAAGAGTTAGCGGCGGAATATACGCGGCGTTTGGGCGTGAAAACGCCGTCGATTCACGATTCGGTTTCGACGCTTTCGGGCGGAAATCAACAAAAAGTCGCGCTCAGCCGTTGGCTGATTACAAAGCCCGACGTTTTGATTTTGGACGAACCGACGCAGGGAATTGATGTGGGCGCAAAATCGGAAATTCACGAGCTAATGACCGAACTTGCGGAACAAGGCGTGGCGATTTTAATGATCTCGTCCGAACTTCCCGAAATTCTCGGAATGAGCGACCGCATCGCTGTGATGCACGGCGGCACGATCGTTGAAATTTTAGATAGAGAAGAAGCGACGCAAGCGAAAGTTTTATCGATCGCGCTCGGACATACGAACGGAAACGGAAAAATTTAACCACGAAGGAACAAGAAAAAGCAAAGAAAATTCAGCCGCAGATGAACGCAGATGGACGCGGATAAAAAGAAATGAAACCAAAGAAAAACACAGATTTTTAGAACAGGAAATACAGGATTTACAAGATGATTAAGCAGTCGTGCAGAATTAGAGCGATAAAATTAACCGCAGAAAAACGCGGATGAACGCGGATTTGTGTTGATTTTTATGTTTTCATCCGCGACATCTGCTTTTATCTGCGGCTGAAAACTTAAATTTAATTCTGCTCGACTCCTTATAGAAAATAAATTTATAAAATTATCAAAAAAAATCAGCGTTTATCCGCGTTCATCTGCGGCTAAAACTTCTTCTTGATTTCGTGAATTTTCGTGTTTGTTCGCAGGCAATAAAAATTAATGAATTTTAATCGTTACAAAAGAGAGATTTCGGCGGCAATTGCATATATTGTTTTGCTTTTGATCGTCGGCATTGCCGCGCCTTCGTTTTTCGGGGTGGGAAATCTCGGCGATTTGTTCATCAATAACGCGCCGATTTTGCTGATTGCGATCGGAATGACGCTCGTCATTTTGATCGGTGAAATTGATATTTCGGTCGGTTCGCAATTTGCGGTGGCGAGCGTTGCCGCCGGAGTTTTGGCGAAAACGGGAATGCCGATTCCGTTGCTTTTTGTGTGCGTGATTTTAATCGGCGCGATGATGGGCGCGGTCAACGGCGTTTTGGTCGGTTGGTTCAAACTTCCTTCGATTATTGTCACATTGGCGATGTTGGTTGCTTGGCGCGACGGTTTGCGTTGGACGACGGAAGGTGCGTGGGTGCAAAATTTGCCGTCGAATTTTCAATGGTTCGGGCTTGGACAAACAGGCGGACAGATTTTAATCGTCGGAATTCCGCTCGTGATTTTTGCGGTTTTTGCGTGGAGCTTGCGAAATTTGAATCTCGGACGCGCGGTTTACGCGGTCGGTTCGGATGCGGAAGCGGCGCGATTGGCGGGAATCAAGCCGAACAATGTCGTGTTCGGCGTGTTTGTCGTGATGGGCGCGTTGGTCGGTTTAGCAGCTTTGCTGAACGCGGTGCGGTTTAATGCAATTCCTTCAAATACGGGAATGGGATTGGAATTAAAAGCAGTCGCGGCGGTCGTGGTCGGCGGCGCGGCGATCACGGGCGGACGCGGCAGCTTGATCGGAACGCTGATCGGAGTTGCGCTTTTAGGCACGATCGGAACGGCGTTGACGTTTTTGGGAATCAATCCGTTTTGGGAAAAAGCGATTCAAGGTTTGATAATTCTAGCCGCGCTCGTCAGCGATGTTGTTTTGGCTCGATTAGAGAGAGAAAAAGAGGAAATTTAGCCGCAGATTTACGCGGATAAACGCGGATAAGAAAATGAAATGAAACCACAGATTGGCACCGATGAACACAGATTTTTAGAACAGGAAAGACAGGATTTACAGGATGATTTTAGAAAATAAATTTATAAAACTATCAAAAAAAATCCGCGTTCATCCGCGTTCATCTGCGGCTAAAACTTCTTCTTTGTTTGGTGAATTTTCGTGTTTGTTCGTGACAAAAAATTAAATGCAGGAAGCGATTCGACAGACAAATTTACAGACCGAACAGCCGATGCTGGCGCGGTTTTTTCCGAATAACGAATGGGTTTTGCTCGTCGTTTTATTTGTCGAAATCGCTCTGTTTTCATTCATTGGCGACAACTTTTTTACTGCCGGAAACGGGTTTGAAATTACGCGACTGGCGGTCGAGATCGGTCTGCTTGCGCTCGTGATGACACCGATTATCATTACGGGCGGAATTGATCTTTCGGTCGGTTCGATGATGGGACTTTCGGCGGTCGTGATGGGCGCGTTGTGGCGCGATGCGGGTTTGCCGATGCCGCTTGCGATCGTTTTGACGTTGCTTGTCGGAGTTTTAGGTGGAACGCTAAACGCTTTAATTATCACAAAATTACGGTTTCCGCCGTTGATCGTAACGCTCGGAACATTTTCGCTTTTCCGCGGAATGGCGGAAGGTTTGACGCGCGGAATCGAAAATTATTCGGGGTTTTCGGCGGACTTTTTGTTTCTCGGTCAAGGCTATATTTTCGGCGTAATTCCGGCGCAGCTTTTAATTTTAATTGCGGCGATTTTCGGAATTTATTGGATGCTGCAACGCACGGCTTACGGGCGAAGTCTTTACGCGATCGGCTTTTCGCAGGAAGGTGCGCGGCACGCGGGAATCAAAGTTCGGCGTAGTTTGAATATCGTTTACATTTTATCGGGTTTGATGTCGAGTCTTGCGGCAGTGATTTACGTCGCGCATCTCGGACAAGCAAAATCCGACGCGGGAACGGGTTACGAACTGATGGCGATCACGGCGGTCGTGCTTGGCGGCGCGTCGATTTTCGGCGGTCGCGGCACGATTCTCGGAACGGTTTTAGGACTTTTCGCCATCGTTATTTTGCAGAACGGTTTGCGCCTTAGTGGTCAGCCTGCCGAATTTGCGGGGATTTTGACCGGAGTTTTGCTGATCGCGACGATTCTAATTGATCGTCTTTCGCGGCAAGCGGCGGCGAAACCGAAAAAGGAATTTTTGGAGGAAGAAGAAGTGAGAAATTCACAAGTTGGAATTTTGAGCGCGGTAATTTTGCTCGGCGCGTTGATCGTCGCAGGAACGAATTGGATGCTCGTGCGCTCGATTCGTGACGGCGGAAATGCGGCAAATAATTCGTCGGTTTCGTCGCAAAATCAAACGGCGAACGCGCCCGCGAACGGTAAAAAATCCGTCATCGCAATGATGCCGAAAGCGAAAGGCGATCCGTATTTTATTTCCTGTAAAAAAGGCGCGGACGAAGCGGCGAAAGAAGTCGGCGCGGAGCTTCTCTGGGACGGTCCGACCGATCTCGATCCGGCGAAACAAAACGAAGTCGTTGAAGCGTGGATCACGCGCGGCGTTGATACGATCGCGGTTTCGGTCGAAAACAAGGAAGCGATTTCGACCGTTTTGAAAAAAGCGAAGGATAAAGGAATCAAGGTCGTAACGTGGGACGCGGATGCAAACAAAGACGCGCGTGATTTGTTTATTAATCAAGCAACACCGCAGGGAATCGGCGAAACTTTGATGGATGAAGCGGCGCGTGTTCTCGGAAATAAAGGCGAATTTGCGATCGTTACGGCAAGTTTGAGCGCGGCAAATCAAAACGAGTGGATCAAATATATCAAAGCGCGTCTCGCGGAAAAATATCCCGATATCAAGCTCGTTGCGATACAGCCTTCGGACGGCGACCGCGACCGCGCATTTTCCGAAACGCAGAATATTTTGAAGGTTTATCCGAACGTAAAACTCGTGATGGGAATTGCCGCGCCGGCAGTTCCGGGCGTTGCCGAAGCTGTCAAACAATCGGGCAGAACGGACGTGAAAGTTACGGGCTTGAGTCTTCCGAATATGTGTAAACCCTACATCAAAGAAGGAATTATCGACCACATCGTGCTTTGGGACACGGGCAATCTCGGTTATCTGACGGTTTTCGTTTCAAATTCGCTTGCAAACGGAACTTTGAAAAAAGGCGACAAGCAAATCCAAGCCGGAAAACTGAAAAATATTGAAATCGTCGAAGACGAAGTTCGGCTCGGCAAACCTTTTGTTTTCAATAAGGAAAATGTTGATAACTTTGATTTTTAAGAAATGAAATTAACAGGGATGAAGGAGATAAAAGGGATAAAAATGAAATTTTATAAATCATTTCTGAATCTCCTTCATCCCTTTCATCCCTGTTAATTTTTCTTTTGGATTGATGGAGAAAAATTATTTATGAAACTGGAAAGACGCGAATTTTTGAAAACTTCTTTACTGGCAGGCGCGGCGGCGATGATCGCGCCGAAAGCGGTGTTTTCACAAGCGGCTGAATCGAAGATCGAGATTTTAATAAATGAACCGATCGGCACAATAAATCCTGATATTTACGGGCATTTTGTCGAACATCTCGGCGGCGTTGTTTATGACGGGCTGTGGGTTGGCGAAAACTCGAAAATTCGGAATTACAACGGAATTCGCGCCGACTTGGTTGATTCTTTGAAAAAGATCAAACCGGGAGTGATTCGTTATCCGGGCGGCTGTTTTGCCGATCAGTATGATTGGCGCGACGGAATCGGACCGCGCGGAAAACGTCCGACAAATGTGAATTTTTGGGCTGATACAAATTATAAAGCTCCCGAAAATTACAAAAAACTCGAAGGCGGACCGCAGAAATACGAGTCGAATCATTTCGGCACGGACGAATTTGCGCGTTTCTGCAAAATGGTCGGTGCGCCTGTTTATTTGGCGGCGAATTTACGTACGCGCGATGCGAGAGTTTTTCAAGAATGGCTCGATTACTGTAATTCTCCCGCAAATACGACGACTTGGTCAAAAGAGCGCGCGAAAAACGGTTTTCCCGAACCGCACAAAGTTGAGTATTGGGGAATCGGCAACGAATCCTGGGGGTGCGGCGGCGATTTTCTGCCCGAAGAATATGCGGTTGAATTTCGCAGGTTTACGGCTTGGAATCCGACATACGGTTTGAAATATAAATTCATCGGTTCGGGACCGAACGGCGCGGATACGGGCTGGACTCGTCGTTTTTTCCAAAAACTGACTGAAAAAGGAACAGGACAGCTCAACAAACTTTACGGTTGGGCTTTGCATTATTATTCGGGTTCGACCGGAAAACAGATCGCCAACGATTTCGACGTAAACGATTGGTATGATTTGATTCAACGCTCGGACAGAATGGAATCTTTGATCGAAGATCATTGGCAGGTTTTGGGCGAATTTGACCGTGAACGCAAGATAAAATTGTCGGTCGACGAATGGGGCGCGTGGCATTGGCAAGACCCGGATATGCCCGACGGTTTTCTTTATGCTTACGCTTCGACCTTGCGTGACGCGCTGATTTCGGGTTTAACTCTCGACACTTTTCAGCGTCACGCCGATAAAGTGAATATGGCGAATCCGGCGCAATTGGTGAACACGATTCATTCGCTCTACATTGCGCACGAAGATAAAACCGTCGAAACGCCCAATTATCACGTTTTTGAAATGTATATGCCGCACTCTGGCGCAACTGCTCTGCGGACAGAGTTTATCTCGCCACGCCTGTCGTTTTCGCGTTTCGACGCACAGAAAAAAGAAACGAAAGCGAGCATTTGGAGCTTGAACGGTTCGGCTTCGATCAACGGAAAAACCGTCACGCTGACCGCCGTAAATCCCGATCACGCCAACGCGCACGAAACCGAAATAAATCTGCACGGCGCAAAAATCGTTTCGGCTTCGGCGAGAGTTTTGTCTTCGACCGATCTGAAAGCGCGAAACACTTTTGCACAGCCGAATGCGTTAGTTCCACGAAATGAATCGGTGACAGTCGGCGAGGGCGGAAAACTGGTTTACAAATTCGCGCCCGCTTCGGTCACGCGCTTGACGTTACAGATTGCTTGATAATTTTTGAGGAGAAAATTTAACACAGATGAACACGGATATTTTTAGATAAAAGCGGATAAGATCAGTATTTATAATCTGTGAAAATCATCTTAAATCTGTGTGCATCTGTGTTAAAAAATAATCTCGTATTTCATTTGAAAGTTATGAAAATAAAAGTCTTTTGCTTGATTTTGCTGATTGCTTGTCCGACGGTTTTCGCACAGCAGAAACCGCCTGTAAATGATGCGACAACACCGCTTCATTTGCTTCAACCAGATTATGTCACGCCTTACGGTGCGCCGAAACCGGAGGAAGTTTCGGCGGTTTTGAATCGAATTTTCGTTTATCTAGATGCGACCACGCCGACCGGATTTATCAACGAAAAAACGGGCGAAGCCGTAACCGATATGTCGAAAATTGATTCGAATACGATTCTGGCACGCGGCGATTTTCGCATCGTTTCGTATGAATGGGGCGTAACTTACGCGGGAATGTTATCAGCAGCGGAAGCGACGGGCGACGCAAAATATCGCGATTACGTCGAAAAACGCCTGATGTTTATCGGCGATTCGGCGGATAAATTCAAAAAATCGAAAGGTTATGAAGAATGGGAAGGTCGGATGCCTTTGCGAAACTTAATCGTGCCGCGCAATCTCGACGACACGGGCGCGATGACCGCCGCGATGATAAAGGCAAAACGTACGGGAACAAAAGCCGACGTTCAGCCGCTCATCGAAACAGGCATCAATCACATTTTGAACAAACAATATCGATTGAAAGACGGAACGCTCGCACGAAATCGTCCGCAAGCGAACACGCTCTGGCTCGACGATATGTTTATGAGTCTTCCGGCTTTGGCGCAGATGGGAAAAATGACGGGCGACAAAAAATATTTCGACGAAGCGACGCGGCAAGTTCTACTTTTCGAACAGAAAATGTTCAATCCGCAGAAAAACGTATTTATGCACGGCTGGGTTGAATCAATGTCGGAACATCCGCAATTTCACTGGGCGCGCGCAAACGGCTGGGCGTTTATGACTTTAGCGGAAATTCTCGACGTTCTGCCGACGGATCATCCGCAATACGGAAAAATTCTCGACCTTTATCGCCGCCACGCCAAAGGTTTGGCTTCTTATCAATCGGGCTTTGGATTTTGGCATCAACTTTTAGACCGAAATGATTCTTATCTCGAAACTTCG
>DAITPE010000047.1:0-15865 GCA_036833775.1 Pyrinomonadaceae bacterium
TCGAATAAATCGCCGCGACGGGTTTTAAACCTTCGCAAGCCATTCCCGCGCAAAACGTGATCGCGTGTTCTTCGGCGATTCCGACATCGAAAGAACGTTCGGGAAATTTTTCCAAAACTTTATCAACGCCCGTTCCGTCCGGCATTGCGGCGGTCAAAGCGACGATCGTTTCGTCCGTTTCCATCAATTCGCACATCGTTCGACCGAAAATTTCGGTGTAGCTTGGCGCGGAAGGTTTCGAAGCCGAAAGCGGTTTTCCGGTTTTGATGTCGAACGGTCCGGTCGCGTGATACGCGTAATAATTTTTTTCGGGATTCGGAAATCCTTTTCCTTTCGTCGTTAAAGCGTGAACGATGACAGGTCCGTCATCAACCTTTTTCGCTTCTTCCAAAGCACGAACGAGCATTGCAACATTATGCCCGTCAACGTAGCCGATGTATTTGAAACCCAATTCATTTACGAGCGCACCGGGCAAAACCGCCGCCGCGATCGCATCTTTGAATGTTTTCGCCGCACGCCGCAAAGTGTGCCCAAAACCCGGAACGGCTTCGAGCGTGTCGCCAATGTCTTCTTTCAACTGCTGATAACTTTGTGCGCCTTTGATTCTGTTCAAGTAACGCGCCAAACCGCCGACGGCGGGCGCGATCGACATTTCGTTGTCGTTTAAAAGCACGATCATGCGCGACTTCAAATGTCCGGCTTGGTTAATTGCTTCCATCGCCATTCCGCCTGCCAGCGACGAATCGCCGATCATCGCGCAAACGTGAAAATCTTCGCCTTTTTTATCACGCGCGACCGCCATTCCGAGCGCGGCTGAAAGCGATGTCGAAGCGTGTCCTGCGCCGAAAGTGTCGTATTCGGATTCGCTTCTTTTCAAAAACCCCGAAAGTCCGCCATATTGTTTGATCGTGTGCAGATCGTCGCGTCTGCCCGTCAAAATCTTGTGCGCGTAAGCCTGATGCCCGACATCCCAAACGAGTTTGTCGTTCGGCGTGTCGAAAACGTAATGCATCGCCACGGCAAGTTCGACCGCGCCGAGGCTTGCGCCCGTGTGTCCGCCGACTCGCGAACAAGTTTCGATAATGAATTGACGAACTTCGTCCGCAACTTCCTGCAAATCTTCGACGCGCAATTGGCGCAAATCTTTCGGCGAATTTATTTCCGATAAAAATCTCATTCTTTTATCCCGTAAATACTTAACTCAAATTTCGCATTTTAGCTTGCTTAAAGGCAAATGTTAAATGCCGAAATCATTAATTTCATTATAAAAATAAATGATGAAACGCACGTATTTTTCGATTTTTGCCGACTTTACATTTCTTTACCAAACAATTTTCGGCTAAATGATATTTTAAAACATCAAAGGTTGCGTAAAGCGAAAGCTACAAAAAAACAAAAAACAAACTTTAGAGGTAAAAAAACAAATGTCATTAAAAAATAAATTCTTATCGGTTACCGCCTTGACCGTCGCCGTCGGAGCATTTTCAGTTATGGCTTCGGCACAAGACAACAGCGCGGCAACTACGCAAGACAACACGCAAAAGGTCGAAAAACGCGAACGCGGTTTCGGCAAACGCGGCGGCAAAGGAATGCACGGCGGCAAATTCGGCAGACACGGCGGAATGATGCGCGGTTTTCGTGATTTGAATTTAACCGACGCGCAAAAAGAACAGTTTCGCGCGATTCGTGAAGCAAATCGTCCCGACGAAGCAACGAAAACCGAAATGCGTTCTTTAATAGAAGCTAAACGCGCCGGAACTCTGACTGCCGAACAGCAGGAAAGATTTCAAACCTTGAAACAGCAAGGACGCGAAAAAGCCCAAGCCGTTCATCAGCAAATTATGGCGATCTTAACACCCGAACAGCTTCAGCAGCTCGAACAAAAGAAAGCCGAAATGAAACAACGCTGGGAAGAACGCCGCCAAATGCGCAAGCAAAACGCTCCGCAATCGACGGAAAAACCGACCGACAATTAATTCGGATTTCAAGGTAAACAAAAAAGCGTGAAGTTTTGAAAACTTCACGCTTTTTCAGTTGTAAGTAAAATTACAATCAGCCGATGAACATCTCGTCATCTTGATAAACGCGGTCGATCTGTTTCGGTGCAGGTGCAAAAAGAACTTCCAAACCTTTTTTCACGCCCGCCATAATCGCCGCGATCTCTCTTGCCGGTTCGACGACTTTATGCTGAATAAAATCGGTCGTCGTCGCAACCTGCAATTGTGTGCGGTCGATCGTGTCGCTGACCTTTTCGACCTTATCTTTCGCCACCAAAGCCGTCTGCCCGACGAGAAGCTTCAATTCAGAAACTTCTTCTTTGATAAGTCCGGCTGAGTCGGCGAAATACTTCGTCGCGGTCGAAAGATTTCCCGAAATTTCGTTAAACTGCATCGAAATTTCTTTTCCTTGTTCACCGATAACATTCACCTGCGCCATCAGCGGATCGATCTTGCCGATGATCGGGTTGACCTTTTCTTCGAGCCGATTGACCGTTCCGATCACTTTTTTAACGATCACGGCAATAGCGATCAAAGCTATCGCCATGACGATAAAACAGATAGCGATGACGATCGATGCGATCATCATCCAAAATTGCGGATCATTTGCATTCATAAGTTAAAATTAACTTTCTTTATTTTCAACCGGATAGCTCGGACGACCTTCGGTAATCGCCTTCGTTTCGTTGCGGCGTTTTTCCTGAATATATGCGTCTTTTCCGGCATCGATCGCGGCAGTAAAAGGATTTGCGGTGCTGGTTGCTGCGCTTTTCGCTTTTTCGGCATATTCGCCCGCTTTTTCTTTCAATTCACCGGCTTTTTCCTGCGCCGTCGCGTAAAGTTCGCCTGCTTTTTCCTGTGCCGAACTGTAAAGCTCGCCGGCTCTGTCGCGAGTAACTTCGTAATATTCACCGGCTCTTTCTTTCGCTAAAGCGGCGGCTTCCTTACTTTTTTCAAGTCCTTTGCGCGTTGCGTCGGCAATGTCGCCGCGCAGTTCTTCGCCCGATTTCGGTGCAAACAATAACGCCAAAATTGCGCCGATTCCGCCGCCGATCAACAAATAAGTTAATTTCGTGGTTGCGCTTGTTTCTTCTCTTTCGTCTTCGTATCTCATAAATAAGTTCTCCTTTTGCAAAAATGCAAGTAAAAAATGCCAATTTCCGGTTACTTAAAATATAACAGAAAATTGGCACTTAGAGCAAAATATTTTTTATTTCAGAAAGAATTATAACAAATTACCGCGCCGAAAAACGCGATCACGAACGCGCTGAAAACAGGAAGCGTTTTAACGATACGGCTTTCCGCAAATTTTGAACCGCTGAAAAGTTTTCCGCCATACAAAAATATTAAACCGACCGCCGTCAAAGTTGCCGCCAGACCGAAGCTGAACGCCGTCGTTAAAACTAAACCGTAACCGATTCTGCCCAAATTTATCGCCGAAAGCATCAAAACCAACGCTGACGGACACGGCAAAAGTCCGCCAGAAATGCCCAGACCGAGCAAGCTTTTCCAAGAAATTTCTTCCGGCGGCAAATGCGAATGCGTATGCCCGTCGTGCGTGTGCGTAAAACCGTCGTGCGAATGATGATTGTGATCGTGTTGATGATGTTCGTGCGAATGATCGGGATGATGGTGATGTCCGTGATCGTGATGATGATGCGCGTGACCTTTTTCCCAACCTAAAACGGAATACAAACGCGTTTTCAAAAGCGTCAGACCGATGTAAAAAACGATCAAACCCGAAAAGAAACTCAAAAGCGGCATCAGTTTTTCGGGCAAAATATAATTCGAAGCAAAAAGCGTGATTATTCCGAGCGCAAAAACGCCGAGCGTGTGCGTGATCGTAACCGTCAAACCGAGAAACGCCGCGTGTTTGACAGTTCCGCGCGAACCGACAAGATACGCGCCGACGACGGTTTTTCCGTGTCCGGGCGACATCGCGTGCATCGCGCCGAGTCCGATCGCGAGCAAAATCCCGAAAAAAGCGATCGTCGGCGTAATTTCGGGAACGGAAATCAACTCGGCAAATCTGTCTTTTTGAATTGCCGAATTTGTGTGTCCGTCGCGATTTTGCAGAATTTTTGCATTTGCCGCAATCGCGCCGTTTGAAAACGAAAAGCTCGCTAATCTTTCATTCAAAGGCGCGTTCAAATTTTCCTGCGGATAAGCTTTTAATTCGTCCGTCACGCCGCTGCCGAAAGCATTTGAATCGAAAATATTTACGCCGTTTGTGCGATTGATAACGATCTCGTTCCAGCCCAATCTTTCCGCGAAATTTTTATTTTCAAAACTTACTTTGTTGACTTCGTTCAGATCGGAAAAATTCGCAGCTAAATTCCATTCGACGCGCAAAGTCGGCAGATTTCCCGCGCCTTCGTGCAGAGAAATTTCTTTCGATTCGGCACGGATTTCGAGCGGTTTTCCGTTTGCCGTTAAAGCCAGATTCGCCAAAATTTCGGGCGTGATTTTTTCGACGTAAGCATTTAATTCCGCACTCGAAAAATTGCCGTCTTTGTCCGCATCAATCTCGCTTTTTAACTGAAAAGTCGGAATTTCCGCGAGATCAAGAATTTGGCGAATTTTGACACGCGAATTTTCAACTTCGAGCCGCGAATATTGATTGACGCTGAAATTTCCCAAAGGATGCGCGAACGCCGAAAAACTCAGAACTAAAATTGCGAATAAAATGTAAAAATTTCGTTTCATATATTTTTTTTGGAACAACGATTAGCACGGATTTTCACTGATTTTTTGAAGATAAATTTTGTAAAATTCTTGAAAAATAATCCGTAAAAATCTGCGAAAATCGTTGTTTCTTTTTCAAAATCTATTTCAATTCCGACAAAACTTTCTGCGCGTTTTCGGCTTGCAAAAGGTCGAATTTCGGATTTTGTTTTAATGCCGTTTCGAGCATTTTTTTGGCTTGCGCCGTGTTTCCCGAATCTTTTTCGATCATCGCGGCGTGATACAAAATTCGCACATCGTTCGATTTCAATTTCAACGCGTCCGAAATCGCCGTTTTCGCTTCCGAAAGTTGTCCTTTTTTATAAAGCGTCCAAGCAAGCGCGTCAACCGTAAAAATGTCTTTGCGCATTTCGTATTCGCGTTTCGTGATCGTCAAAGCTTCGTCCAATTTCAAATTTTGATCCGCCCAAAGCAGCGCAAGTCTTTTTTGGTCATTGTTTACGCCGATCTTTTGTTCGATTATTTCGACGAGTTCGTATTGCTGTTTTGCCTGTTCGATTTTTCCCTGTTTCGTATAAATGTCGCCGAGTAAGATCGCCGTTTCGACGTTCGGAACGCGATTGTTTGCGTCGTTCAAAAATTTAACTGCCGTTTCAAGATCGTCCTGCGCGGCGCGAACGCGACCTTTTCCGGCTAAAGCCAAATGATAGTTCGGAAAATTCTGCAAAGCTTCGTCATAAACCTTTTCGGCTTCGCCGTATTTTCCGTATTTCCAAAGTTCGTCGCCTAATTGCACTAAACACCAACTTTGCGCTTCTTTATCGGAAGGATCGGCGGTTCGCGCGGCGGTTTTGAAAGCTTCGATCGCGCCGTTCGTATCGCCATAAAGCGAACGAAGATGTGCGACACGCGCATAAGAATTTGAATTCGGACGAAGATCGACCATTTTTTGCGCCGCTTCGACCGCTTCCTTATAATTGCCGAGTTCGGCGTTTGCATCGGTCAAAATTCCGTAAACGAAAGCATCGTCGGGAAATTCTTTTTGCAATTTTTTGCCGAGTTCGAGCGCGTCGGCGAAACGATGAAAAGTCAGATGCAGAGACGCTTTAAGTTTCTGTGCCGAATCGTTTTCGGGTTCGATCTGCAAAGCTTTATCGATTGCGGTTTCGGCTTTCGAGTTCAACCCGAAATCGCCCGAATTTCGCGCTTTTTTAATGTATGCGGCGGCAAGTTGATTATAGCCGTTTGCCGAATCGGGCGTTTTTTCGATGAGCTGTAAAATTTTGCCGATTTCCGCATCAGCCGTTTCGGTCGGCAGATTTTCATTCGCCGCTTTGACCGTCAGCGACGCTTGTTCGATCTTTGACGAACAACCGAAACAGAAAACCGCGACCGTGAAAACTATTAATAATTTTGACATTTTGTTTTGCATAAAAACTTCCCTTCGTTCGAGAAATCGGAGAGTTGAAAGTGCTGAAACTTTCAACTCTCCATCCGTTTTTTTTATCTGAATAAACCGTTGCTATCGACGACCGGAGCTTTCGTCCAATCTCTTTCTTTTACCGAACTCAGAGTTTGGTTTGAAGTTCGCGGCGTGTTGCCCGGATTCGGCGGAAGCAGATACGGAAAACGGGTTAAAAGTGCGCCTTCGGGATTTGCGCTCACGCCGTCGCCGAGAGTATTGTTCGGCGCAACATTTGTTGCAGGCGTAAACGGCGTTCCGCCGGCAACGGCACGAAGCGCGATGTCCGTCACGTCATCGTGCGGACGGCGACCGTTCGGAAATCCGGCAACGTCGCCGCCGAGCAAGCCGAGACGATTGATCGAAGCGATCGGCGTGATCGGAATCGCCACATTCAAACGCAAGTATTCGTGCGGAATCCCGTCCGAAAGAAACGTCGTGTAATTCGGTCCCGTGACGGCATTGACGGGAATTCCCGTTGCAAAGATCGAAACGAGATCGTTGCGCGGTGGCGGCGGAATCGCGATTCCGTAAACCGCTTGAAGCAAGCGCGGAAGTTGCGGATCGAGAACATAAGGCGCGGCAACCGCGTCATTGACAGGCGAAAGCGAATTGAATGCGTCTTTCAAACGAAGCGGAATAACGACTTCATTGACGAGCGGATTTCCGAGACGCGAAACTTGCTGCCACGCGCCCGAACTCGTGCGCGAACCGTCAAACCCGATGACACGCGTCGTGCGGCGGCTTGCCGTTGCCCAAACGCCGACGACGGCATCCGAAGCGGTCGGACTTGCGGGAACAGCGCGCGAACTCGTCAATTCTTGAATCGGAACTTCAATCGCGATCGTGCTGACGTTATAGCCTTGCGTCGTATCGACGCCGCCCGAAGCACCGATCGAACGCAGATTCAAAGTATCGAAAACGCCGCCGACATCGATGTAGAAATACTCATCGCGATTTCCGGCAAACACCTTTCCACCGTTCGGCAGCGGGTAAACTGCGGGCTGACCGAGATTCGCTTCATAATTCGGCGTTGTGCGCGGTCCGATATTCGCGGGCGGCGTACGAAGTCCGGCAGCGATCACGCGACCGTTTCTGCCCGTCGAACTATCCACGCGACGCACCGTGTAAGTTTGCGGCATATTGTAATCGGGATCGTTCAAACTGGCGATTACACCGTTTTCATTAACGGTCGATTGCCCGAGAATCGTTTCTCCGTTCAAGGTCTGTGTCGAAAATTGGAATTGATATTTGATGTCTTCCAATCCGTCGCCCGTGTTGTCGATCTTAATTTCGTATAAGACCGTGTCGTCCCAGCGAAAATACTGCGGACCGCCGCCGGGTTCCTGAAGCGGAATGTAATTTGCGATCAAAGTCACGAAACCTTCACGTCCCGGTTCGACACTGCGAAACGCATAAGTATCGGTGTTGTCGGCAAATCTGTCCATACTGATGAGCGGTGCTTCCGCGTGGCTCGAAGCAAGCGCGGGAATCGACGACATCGATGCGATCAGCGACAATCCGACCAATCCTTTTCCTAATTTTTTCAAAATATTTTTCATGATAATTTCTCCCATAGTTCGATTTGGGATTCGGGATTTGGGATTTCGGTTAGAAAATAATTTTTTCAAATCCGAAATCCGCATTCCCAAATCCAAAATCCGTTTAATGTGCATCGGTATTCGCCACCGGATAATCGTTATTCGTGCCGAAAGCTCTGCTGACCGTTGTTTGTGTTGCGCTTGCAAAATAGTAGAAATAACCGAATGACGGATCGAAAACGCCGACATCGGTTTTGCCGTCGCCGTCATAATCGCCTTGTGCGGCGTAATGCGGTTTCGTGCCGAAAGCAGAAGCTTGAAGCTGGCTGTCCGAACTTCGCAAAACATACCAAATATAAGGCGTTCCTTGACGCACGACCGCGAAATCGGTTTTACGGTCGCCGTCATAATCGCCCGGAACTACGATGTCGCCGCCCAAACCCCATTGAATCGCCGTAAATCCGGCAGTGCTTTGCTGGATAAAGAAAGTTGCCTGTTGTCCCGGAACGCCGCGATGAATGGCGAGATCGAATCTGCCGTCGCCGTCGTAATCGCCCGGTGCAACCGTATCCGAAGGAACTCCGAACGACGCAGAGCGGAAGCTTCCGTCGATGCTGTTGTTGATCAGCCAATTAATTTGTCCGTTTGCACGACGCGCCACGGCGTAATCGGTTTTGCCGTCGCCATCGTAATCACGCGCCACGGGTTCGTCGCCCGGTTGTCCCCATTGAACTGACGAAACGGTGCTGTCCGAACTTCGCAAAACGAAAAATACGCCGTTCGATGTACGCCAAACGGCGATGTCCGTCCTGCCGTCGCCGTCATAATCGCCCGGTGTCAGAATGTCCGTATTCGTCGAACCGAACTGCGTCGAAATTAATGAATTATTGGAACTGCGGTTGATATACCAATTGTTTTCGCTCAGACGGAAAACTGCGAGATCGCTTTTGCGGTCGCCGTCGAAATCAAGCGTCACGCTGGCGGGCGAACCTGCCAAAGCCGGATCGATCGCAATGCCGCGCATCGAGGTCAAACCATTGCCGACCAAGCCTGCATTCGTTGCCGCGCCTGTCGTTAAATTAACCGTGTATAAATTCGTCGTCGCGCCCGTCAAAACCGCGTAAGCCGTGTTCGTATTCGGCGCGATGTCGAAACCGTTCGAAGCGGAAGCGGTCGTGTTCAATGCGCCGACCAGCACGAGCGTTCCGTTATTCGGCGGATTTTGCTGATAAAGCGAATTCGTCGTGCTGTCGATGACATAAAGCGTCGTGGTCGTCGCGCCGAAAACACTGTTCGTGTAACCTGCCGCCGTGACATTCGGCGTTCCCGGATTTAAAACTCCGTCAACCGTGACCGCGCCGTTATTCGGATTGACGCGCAAATTTTGTCCCGTATTGGAAACGATTCGCAGACGATCGACCGTCGGATTAAAATCGACACCGAAGCTCGTCCCCGTCAAAGCGGTTGATAAAGTCGCGGTAAAAGTTGCCGCCGCGTTTGAAGTATTGATCGTGTAAAGCCGGCTGTTGCTGCCGAGCGCGACTAATCTTCCCGTTGCCGGACGAAAATCTATACCGAGAATATTTTCGCCGCCCTGCAACCCCGTAATTGCGCCGACCGTCGTTACCGTTCCGGGCGTTGCGCTGTCAAAACGAACCAGTTGATTAGTGTTCGTTACACCGTAAATCGTGACCGCATTAACACTTGCGGCGGATGCGATGAAAATCGCAACCAATAAAAAAAGCATAGATATAACGCTATGCCCGTAAAAAGTTTTCTTCATACTTTCCCTCCTCGCTATTCGGCGGAAAACTCCGTCGAATCGGCAAATAATAAATTTCGCCGTGCCTTAAATTAAAAATTTTGAAAAATTCGTCGCGAAAACGAATGAAATGATGCTTTCCAAAAAATTCGGATTGAATCAAGATGTCTGTGAGTTCGCGTAATCGGACAGGTTAGATTCAAGAAATATTATTTTTCTTTCCGCAAAAAACGAGATTGCCTGCCGAAAAGCGTTAGATCGATTCGTATAAAAACCCGTAAAGCTTTTAGCGAATCCAATTAACTTTTTTCGGCAGGCAATCTTTAAAGCTCTAAAAAAAATTAGTTCAACTCTTCATTTTCTTCGATCTTTTCCGTTTTAAACGCAAAATAATTTCTCGTTACGCGGAATAAAAGTATTAATGAGATCAAAGCCAACCCGACGCCGATCCAAAAGATCAGAAAACCGCCGAACCCCGACCCCATTGCAACGGTCGTAAAAATCATAAATAAACTGCCGATCAATGCAGGAAAAAACAAAATCCAAACACCGAGCAGAATAATGAATTTCGGCTTTGAGGTAGTTGCGGCTTTGTCGAAAATAACGGCTTCGGCGCGAATCGTTTTCAGCGGATCGAGCGTCGAAGTCGTGCTGATCGGCGCACTGCATTCGGCGCAAAAATCGTTTTCTGCATCGTTCGGCGCAAGACAAGACATACAAACAACGGTTTCTTTTTCAATAGTTTGTTCCAATATTTCGTTCATCGGATTTATTCTCCAAAATGTATCTAAATAAAACATTTACGGGGCAAAGATTAGACATTTACGGCAAAGTTTTTTTGCATAACGGCGTAAAAAGTGATTATTTTTCCGCGTTTTGCTATTGTATTAGGTTGAGTTTTACTCTGTTTTATTTTTTATGAACCCTGAAAACATTAGAAATTTTTCGATCATCGCGCATATTGACCACGGCAAATCCACGCTTGCCGACCGCATTTTGCAATTAACGGGCGCAGTTGCCGACCGCGATATGGAAGAGCAATTGCTCGATGATATGGATTTGGAACGCGAACGCGGCATCACGATCAAAGCTCACGCCGTCCGCCTTGATTACAAAGCGAAATCGGGCGAAAAATACGTTTTGAACTTGATCGACACGCCCGGACACGTCGATTTTTCCTACGAAGTTTCGCGCAGTCTTTCGGCTTGCGAAGGTGCGCTTTTGATCGTTGATGCTTCGCAGGGCGTCGAGGCGCAGACGCTTGCCAATACATATCTCGCGCTCGAAAACGATCTCGAACTTCTTCCCGTTTTGAACAAGATCGATCTGCCGTCCGCCGAACCCGACCGCATTAAAGAACAGATCGAAAACATCATCGGTCTGGACGCGAGCGAAGCCGTTCTCGCATCGGCGAAAACAGGCATCGGCGTTGACGAAATTCTTGAACAAATTGTTGAAAAAATCCCTGCACCGAAAGGCGATCCGAACGCGCCTTTTAAAGCTTTGATTTTCGACAGTTGGTACGACAGTTATCGCGGCGTGATCGTGCTTTTCCGCGTCATCGAAGGAACTCTGAAAAAAGGCACGAAAATTAAATTTTTCAATACCGGACGCGAATATCTGGTCGAAACTTTGGGCGTAAATCGCCCGCGACCGACGCCGATCGATTCTTTATCCGTCGGCGAAGTAGGTTTTCTGACGGCTTCGATCAAAACCGTTGCCGACGTGCAGATCGGCGACACGATCACGACTTCCGCCAACCCGACGACCGAACCTTTTCCCGGTTTTCAGGAAATCAAACCGATGGTTTTTGCGGGACTCTATCCGACCGATTCGGCACAGTATGAAGATTTGCGCGACGCGATGGACAAGCTTCGTCTGAACGACGCTTCGTTCTTTTACGAACCCGAATCTTCGACGGCTTTGGGTTTCGGTTTCCGCTGCGGATTTCTGGGTTTACTTCACATGGAAATCATTCAGGAACGTCTCGAACGCGAATTCAATCTCGATCTCATCACGACTGCGCCGGGTGTGCGCTACCGCGTAACCACAACGAACAATGAAGTTACCGAAGTTGACAGTCCTTCAAAAATGCCCGACACCGGACGCATTGCCAAGATCGAAGAACCGTTTATCGAAGCCACGATTCTCACGAGCGATGCTTTCTTAGGCGGAATCTTACCGCTTTTGGACGAAAAGCGCGGCATCCAGAAAAAATTCGAATACGTTTCGGAAAACCGCGTGATGCTCGTCTATGAACTTCCGTTAAACGAGATCGTGCTTGATTTTTACGACCGTTTGAAATCGGTTTCGCGCGGTTACGCATCGCTCGATTATCATTTTTCCGATTACAAGGAAAGCAATCTCGTCAAGCTCGACGTGCTCGTTTCGGGCGAACCGGTCGATGCGCTGTCTTTAGTTTTGCACCGCAGCAATGCCGAATTGAAAGGCAAGCTCGTGACCGCAAAAATGAAGGAACTCATTCCGCGCCAGATGTTCGAAGTCCCGATCCAAGCCGCGATCGGCAGTAAGATCATCGCCCGCGAAACCGTCAAAGCGATGGGCAAAAACGTGACCGCCAAATGCTACGGCGGCGACATTTCGCGTAAACGCAAACTTTTGGAAAAACAAAAAGAAGGCAAAAAACGAATGAAAAAAGTCGGACGCGTCGAAATCCCGCAAGAAGCTTTTCTCGCAGTTTTGAAAGTCAGCGAAAGCAAATAGTCTTTTTCCGTTTTTATTATTTACAAAGGACGTTTCGGCGTCCTTTTTTTATTTTGCTTTCCAATAAAATCTTGCTTATTTTTCCCGAATCGTGCGAAGATTTATCCGAAATCTTTTTTAAACTCAAAAGGGAGAAATCTTTTATGCACAAAGCCGTCACGTTTTTGTTTTTATGTTTTTTGCTGTCGATTCCCGCGTTTTCACAATCGCTGAAAAAGGAACTCGATAAAGCCAAACAAATCAAACTTCTTGAATCGACGCGCGAAGATGTCAGAAAGATTCTGGCTGATTTCGAGCATGACGATGAAGAAAATGAAGACTATATCCAAGGTTTTTCCAGTAAAGAAGCTGACATCGAAGTTTTGTTTTCACGCGGCGATTGTTCTGATATATATGCTTATTGGGACGTTCCCGAGTGGAAAGTGACACGAATCAGTATCAGTCCGAAGGAAACCGTTAAAGCTAAAGAATTTGATTTTTCAAAGTTTAAGGAAGAAACAAATGACGAAGAATCTGACGGATTTCATATTTATCAAGATGAAGATGCAGGAATCGCATTTGAAATCGATAATGATGAAGTTCAATCGATTCGTTTTTATCCGCCCAAATCTAAAAGCGGTTTTTTGTGTGCAAATGATAATGTGTCGGAGATTTTGTCAAATCAAAAGAAATTTATCGATGCAATGATGAACGACGAAGGTTGTCGTTGGGTAAATCATCCGGCTAATGTTACCGCATTGGATTTAAGCGCACATAAAATAATTATCGGCTGTGACAATAAAAATAATAAATGTCCAAACGTCGGTACGAAGATTTCTGTTACAACCACGGCAGTTGACCCCGAAAATGACACGATAGTTTATAATTATGAGGTTTCAGACGGCAAAATTATCGGCACAGGCGCAAAAGTCGTGTGGGATTTGTCAGGCGTAAAAGCAGGAACTTACACAATCACTGCCGGAGTCGATGACGGCTGCGGCATTTGCGGACAAACGAAAACCGAAACTGTTACGATCAACGAATGTCCCGATTGTTCGTTGAAACCGAATCAATAGTTGGTTTGTTTTCGTCGTGCAAAAAGTATTCTCGGCTAATTTGAAACTCAATTTTTGAATAAGAAAATGCAAATCTTTCTCTCAATTTTGTCTTTTTTAGTTTTGGTTTTCGCAGTTCTGTTCGTCATTAATCGTTATGTTTATTCGTGGATGGGTTTGATGTTGAGCAAGATTGATTTTTGCGAACACAAATCCGTTTCGGTATTGGGCGATAACGGCTATCCTGTTCCGACGAGCTTTCGTTTTGACACTCAATATATCGCCCGAGAAATGTCTAAAAACGAAAACTATGCGGTAAACGATCGCTATAACGGCGGCGGCACGGTCGTTTCCAGAAACTATGACGGAGTGATTTATAACCTTTATTTCAATAATCAGGAAAACGGCAACGGACGCTTTAAATTAGGAACAGGAATTTACTATCCGCAATATAAGTTCGGCTCTTACGGCGGAGAAAAATGCACGACGCCGAGCTATGCGCTTAAAAGGAATGTTTTTACGATCATTGAAGATTTGCCGCTCACGAACGAACAAAAAAACGAATTGAAACAACACGTTCACGTCGTTTCTTTCGGCAACTTTATTAAGTTTTTTTAGTAAAAGCAATTATCGGATACAATCTAAACCAAAAGACAATTACCGAACACGACGGGTGGACTGAGTTCACCGAAAAAGATGTTGAAGAAATTATTCGCGATGTGCGGAGATTTATGGAAGATTATTTTAGTTGAGAATCTTATGTGTCGAAATATTAAACCGCTTTACAATTTTGAACCGCCGACGACCGAGACGGAAATTCGGGCGGCGGCTTTGCAGTTTGTCAGGAAGATCAGCGGGTTTGCGAAACCTTCTGCCGTTAATGAAGAAGTTTTTAACGATGCGGTCGAGGAAATCGCATCGGTTTCAAAGAAATTGCTCGCGTCTTTAACCACCAACGTCGCGCCTCGCGACCGCGAAACGGAAAGATTAAAGGCAGTCGAACGCAATAAACAAAGATTCGGCGCGAAGGAATGAAGCAAGGTTTAGCCACGAATGAACACGAATGGACACGAATAAGAAAAGACAAAATCAAATGATTTATTCGTGTGTTTTCGTGTAAATTCGTGGCTAAATTTGTATTTATCTTTTCATTTGCAGTTTATTTTTCTTTTTTTCATTTTCCGCTTGACAAGATATATAGACAACTGTCAATATATCTAACTGTCGAGGTAATATATGGACGACAAGAGATTTCAAAAAGTAGCAAAAGCCCTTTCCGATCCGCGCCGGTTTGACATTTTTCAAACGATCGCGACGGACGAAGCGGGCGGAATTTGTTCGGGAAGCGTTTGCCAGACGGTCGAAGTGGCGCAGGCGACGGTTTCGCATCATTTGAAAGAATTGACCGAAGCCGATCTAATCACGCCGCATTGCAAAGGACAGTTTAAATATTTTACGGCAAACCACGAAACAATGAACGAATACATTGCCGAACTGCAAAAACGTTTGCAGTTGACGGCGGCAGTCTAAATTTTTTTGATTGATATATAGATGATTGTATATATGCAGAATTATGCAATCATAGAAATTCGGAGTAAAGGAAAATAAATTTATGAGTAAGTTAGCAGGAAAAGTAGCGGTAATTACAGGCGGAAGCAGCGGAATCGGTTTAGCGACGGCAAAACGTCTGGCAAATGACGGCGCGTTCGTCTTTATCACGGGACGCAGACAAAGCGAGATCGACGCGGCACTTGCCGTGATCGGCGAAAACGCTTTCGGCATTCAGGGCGATGTTTCAAAGCTCGAAGATTTGGACAGATTATACGAAACGGTTAAAGAGCAGAAAGGCAAGATCGACATTCTTTTTGCGAATGCCGGAGTCGGTGATTTTGCGCCGATCGGTGCGGTCAGCGAAGAACATTTCGACAAGATTTTCGACATCAATGTGCGCGGACTTCTTTTCACGGTTCAAAAAGCTCTGCCGATTTTCAATGACGGCGGTTCGATCATTTTGAACGCTTCGACGGCGGGTTCTGCCGGATTTGAAAACTTCAGCGTTTACAGTGCGTCGAAAGCGGCGGTTCGTTCGTTTGCACGAAGCTGGATTCTGGATTTGAAAAGCAGAAATATCCGCGTCAATGTCGTCAGTCCGGGACCGACCGAAACGCCGATCATGGACAGCATTTTGTCGGACAAAGATCAGGCGAAACAGTTTATGGATTTTGTCATCGCGCAAGTTCCTTTGGGCAGAATCGGACAACCCGAAGAAGTCGCATCGGCGGTCGCGTTTCTCGCGTCATCCGAAAGCAGTTTTATCAACGGCAGTGAAATTTTCACCGACGGCGGAATGAATCAATATTGATTTTTGAAAGGAATAAAAAAAGGAAGGTAAAAGAAAATGAGTGAACAAAAAATCGCATTAATTACGGGCGCAAATCGCGGAATCGGTTTTGAAACCGCGCGCCAATTGGGACAACAAGGAATCAAAGTTTTGATCGGCGCGAGAAGCGAAGAAAAAGGAATCGAAGCCGAATCGAAATTGAAAGCGGAAGGTTTCGACGCGGAATTCGTTCTGCTCGACGTTGACGATGAAGCGACGCACGAAACGGCGGCGAAATTCATTGACGAAAAATACGGCAAGCTCGATATTTTGATCAACA
>DAITPE010000048.1:0-15858 GCA_036833775.1 Pyrinomonadaceae bacterium
ACGATCAATTCGCGTTTCGATTCTTTTAACGGAACTTTCAATAATAATGGCGGAATGTTTTCGTTCAATGCATCTTTAATCAACGCGCCGGGCAGAACATTCAATAATCTCACCGTTAATTCGGGCTTCAATTCGATTTCTTCGCCGACTCCGCCGATCGTTGCGGGAACTCTTTCGCTGGTTGACGGCACACTTAATTCTTATACGATTCGCGCCGACGGGAATATTTCTTACGCTTCGACGTTTGACGGCGGTTCTGCGCAAATCGAATTTTCCGACGTGGCGACGCGCACGGTCAATTTGCCTGCCAATGCAAATATGCTCGCAATGCTCATCAATAATCCGAATGTCACCGTTAAAACCGACGACGCGGCGGCTTCGACGTTCATCGGCTTTAGCACTGAAGTTCGCAGCGGAAATTTCGTGCAGGGAAATGCACCGCTCAATTTCGGTCCGGGTGCGGTCGGCGGCGGAAATGCTTATAACTTAAATATTACCGGCGGAACATTTACGGGAAGCTCAGCCGCACTCAATTTTAATAACGGCGGCGGACTTTATATCACGAACGGAAATTTTCAAGGCGGAACGGGTCCGCTTGTCGGTGCTTTCGGCATTACGATCAATCAATCGGGCGGCACGTTTTCGACGCAGGGAAACGTTGATATTACTTCATTCGTGTTGTCGGGCGGAACGTTTAACGCGCCTTCTGGAATAATGACCGTTATTTCCGATTGGACGCATATTTCGGGCGGTGCGTTCAATGCCGGAACGGGAACGGTCAAATTTACGGGTTACAGCGTTTTTAACTGTGCTAATTTAATGGTTATCAACGTCAACGCGACCGAAACTTTCAACAATCTGCAGTTTGCCAATCAAGGCTGCAACACGCGTTTTATTTCGAGCGGCGACACTTTGATCGTCAATGGAAATCTGACATTGGCAAATAATCAGCTCGGCGGCGGAAGAATCAGACCGCTCGGCGCGATCAACATTGATCCGACTTTTACGAGCGCCGGTTCGACCATTGTTGAATTCATTACGCCTAACACGAATTTCGTCATCAGCAATCCTGCTTCGACCGTTGCGATGCTGCCAATCGAGATGAATGCGGCAAACTCGACTTTAACGAGTTCCGGCGCAGGAAAAATCAATTTTTCGGGTGCGACTTTGCTCAACGGAACGCTCAATCAGCCGAACGCGATCTGGGATTTTACAAGTTATCCGGGCTTCACGCAGTCGGGCGGAATTTTCAACGGAAGCGCGGCACAATTAAATATTGCAAACGGCATCAACGGAAATATTTTGACAGGCGGCACGTTCAACGGCGGTACGGGATTAATTAACGGCGGTTGGGGACAAACGGGCGGCACTTTTTCGACGCAGGGCGATATGAACGCCGCACAGTTTAATCTTGCGGGCGGAATATTTAACGCGCCGTCGGGAATTTTAGACATTTCTGCGGGATTTACACACACGGCAGGCGGCACGTTCAATCCCGGATCGGGAACGGTGCAAACTTCCGTTCTTCCCGGTGTTTACGGTATGGCATTCGATGTCAACACGACCGAAAATTTCAATAACCTGAAGTTTAACGGAACTTACAATAACGCCAATCACTTTATTGCAGCAGGCGATACTTTGATCGTCAACGGAGATTTGACGTTTAGCGGTCGCGGTGTGAGCGGCGGTTCGATCGTTGCAAACGGCAATGTTTTTTATCAGAATTTCGGCGCATATCGAAATGCGACGACCGTCGTCAGATTTGAAGATACGGCATCGCGCACGATTACGCTCTGCGGCGATGTTTCGACCTGCAACGGAACTTATACGAGCGATACGCAGCCGATGCTGGTCAATAATCCGAATATCATCATCAATACCGGATTGACCGCGAACGGCGCGATGACGATTCCTGCGCTGACCTTGCAGCAGGGAATTTTTAATCAAAACGACGGTCGCGTCACGATGACCAATTACAATCAATCGGGCGGCATTTACAACGGCGGCACATTCAGTCAATCTTTCGGAACGCTCAACAGTTTCACGAATTTCACGCTCACGGGCGGAGATTTCAACGCCGCGCCTTCGATGACTTTGGACGGAAATTTCACGCACACGACGGCGAGCGGAAATTTTAACGAAGGCACGGGAATCGTTTATTTTTACAGCACTTTTTTCGGCAGTAACGGAACGATCGACGTGAACGGAAACGAAACTTTTTACAACGTCGCTTTTTATTCCGGCAACGGAACGAACATTGCGGCAGGCGACACTTTAACTGTCAACGGCACGGCGACTTTACGCACCGGAACGCTGAACGGCGGAACGATTAATGCAAAAGGCAATGTCGATGTTCTCCGCGCCGCCGTCGGCGGAAGTTTTCAGGGCGGCACGACGAACGTCGTTTTTTCGGGCAGCACTGATCAAACTTTTTCAAATCAAGACGGCTTTGCCTCGTTCGGCGGAACGTGGACGGTCAATAAACCGAATTCGGTCACATCGGCTGAAAATAATTTCGCGCCAGCCGCGCCGACAAATCTTTTAATTTCGGGAAATATCGGCAGAAGTTTCGCCGGAATTTACGTTCCGCTCAATCTCGTTTCGGGAAATGCCGTGCAGACAGGCGCGTATTCGCACGGATTTTCGTCGCTCACAGTTTCACCGGCGGCAAGTTTCGTCAACGAATTCGGCGGTACGATCACGCTCTCGGGCGACGTAAACAACGACGGAATTATTCGTCTGAATGCAAACGGTGCGGGTTGTCAGGCAGATTCCATTTTGATTCGCTCAAACAACGCGACACAGCGAAATTGGAATGGCGCGGGTTATTTCTTTATGACGGATGTCGATGTCAGCGGACAAGCGGGAACGCCGCTCATTACGGTTTACAACGGTACGAATTCGGGTAATAACGGCGCGAATTGGATTTTCAACAGCAATTGTTTTATCCCGACGGCGGCAAATGTTTCGGTCGGCGGCAAAGTTTTGAATGCGGAAGGAAACGGCATCGCCAATGTTCGGATAATTTTGACCGACGCGCAGGGAAATTCGCGGGTTGCGGTCAGTAATTCATTCGGAAATTATCGTTTTGACGAAGTTGCGGCAGGACAAACCGTGACGCTTTCTGCCAACAGCAAAAAATTCAATTTTACAAATCCGACGCAAATTTTGAATGTTTTGGAAAATGTCAGCGAAATGAATTTTATTGCAGAAGGCAGATAATTTGAAAATATAAGTTTCTCAAAGCGTTTTGGGGAGAACTCGCTTTGATTTGAAAAGGCTTGTCCGCGTCGGTTTTTGTTTGTTGCGGGGCAAGCCTTTTTTTATTTATTGATTTTTTGTTTCAGAGCGGCGAGCATTTCCGCGCTGAACCCGAAACTTTCGGGCGAAGATTCTTGTTTTTGCCAGCGTTCGAGCGTTTTTTGATATTCGTTTTTCGCATTTGCAGTGTCATTTTTCGCCTGAAAAATATCGCCGAGTTTTTCGTGAACGATTCCTTCGGCAAACGCGATGAACGGCGTGTCTTTTAATTTCGGCGCGGATTTCGCAGTCGTCAAAGCATTTTGAAACGCTTCGGTCGCGGCGTTTTCATTTCCTTGCGCCGCAAAAACATTGCCGAGTTCGATCTGCGTTTCAAATCTGAATTTTTGAACTTCCGAATTGTCCGCGTCTTTTTCGATAATTTGGTTGTAGATCGAAACGGCTTTTTTCATAAATTCGACCGCTTTCGGAAAATCTTTTTTTCTTGAAAATGTTCGTCCAATCTCGTAATTTGCCTGTGCAAAATCGAATTTCGCTTCGTTATTAACGGCTTCACTTGCGGCTTTTTCGGTTTGTGTTAGTGTTTCCTGCTGAATTTTCAAAGCTTCGTCGTGTTTTCCCAAACCGCTCAAAGCCATACTTTTATTGAATTTAGAAGCAAATAAACGCCGTGCAAATCCGGCATTTTTCGCGTCGGAAGCAACGAGTTTTTCGGCAGTTTCTTCGGCTTTTTGAAAAAGATCGGCGGCGCGATTGTAAAGTTCGCGCATTTTCGCTTCGTCTTTGCGGTTTTCGGCTTCACGCGCCAGCGTCGAAACCTGCAAACCGATACGAATGTCCGCCATATTCATTCTTTGCAAAGACGGCGAATCGTTCGGATCGAGCTGCAAAGCTTTTTCAAGATGCGGAAAACCTTTTGAAGCAACCGTGACGCTTTCGTTTTCGCCCAAACCGAGCGGCAAAGTTTCGCCGTAAAGCACATAACTTTGTCCGAGCGCGGAAAGATTTTTTGCCGAATTCGGTTCGTTTTTCACGATCTTTTCGCTGATTTCGACCGCTGAGAGAAAGTTTTTCCGCGTTTCTTCGGCGTTTCCGGTGCGCTGATAAACTTCGCCGATCTTCGTGTGAAAATTGCGTTTGAAGTTTAAAGATTCGTATTCGTTCGGAAATTCGGCGATCAGATCGTCAATGATCGCGTTCGCTTTCGTATAATTGGCGATCGCGCCGGCACTATCGCCCGTATTCGCGTTCGCGTGCGGTGCGCCGAGAACTTCGCCGAGCCGAAAATACGCTTTGATCAAATCTTTTTGGAGCGAAACGTCGCCTTTTGCTTCCTGCGCGAGCTTGTCGAGATATTCGGTCGCGTCTTTCACGAGCGTTTCACGCGCTGCGGTCGCGCCGTCCAAATCTTTTATTTGCTCGTAATATTTGAAAACGGCGTTGTTCGCAAGTTGGCGCACATCGCCGAAACGCTTTTCCGCCAAAGCGCGTTGACGTTCGGCGCGAATGGCTTGCCAACTCGTGCCGATAATTCCTCCGATCAATGCAAGTCCGACCAAACCTGCGCTAACGACCGAAATTTTATTGCGTTGAACGAATTTCGAAGCGCGATACGAAAACGTATCGGGACGCGCTGTAACTGGCAAACCGGTTTGATGGCGGCGAATGTCTTCGGAAAGTTGCTCGACCGTCGAATATCTGCGCGAAGGCTCTTTGCGTAAAGCCTTCAAAATAATATTGTCCAAATCGCCCCGCAGGAATTTGGGATTTGGGATTTGGGATTTGGGATTTGTCTTTTGATTTTGGTTATTTGTTTTATGCAGTTCGTTTGTCGAAACGGAATTTTTATCTTGAAATCTGTAACCGTTCTCGAGATTTGAATCTTGAATCTTGAATCTTGAATCTTGAATTATCGAAGAAGGTTTGCGCGGCTCGGTTTCGGCGACGATTTTGGCGGCTTCGTCAAAGCGTTTACTACGGATTTCATAAGGTAATTCGCCCGTTAAAAGTTCGAAAAGAATCACGCCTAAACTGTAAATATCTGTCGCGGTCGAAACGGTTTCGCCGCGAAATTGCTCGGGCGAAGCATAATTCGGTGTCATCATTCCGAGCGAAGTCGCCGTTCCTGTTTCGTCGGTTTCGTTCGTCAAAAGTTTAGAAATCCCGAAATCGAGCAATTTCGGTTCGCCGTCTTTCGTGACCAAAATATTCGACGGTTTCAGATCGCGATGCACGACCAGATTTTGGTGCGCGTAAGAAACGGCGGCGCAGATTTTGCGGAAAAGTTCGAGTTTTTCGTTCAAGGACAAATCTTTTTCATCGCAATAATCGAGCAAATCTTTGCCCGAAACATATTCCATCACGATGAACGGCAAGCTGTCTTCGGAAACTCCCCCGTCAAGCAGACGCGCGATGTTTGAATGTTCGAGATTCGCCAAAATCTGTCGTTCGGTCTGAAAACGGCGGAGAATTTCGTCCGTATCCATTCCGCGTTTGATGATTTTCAGCGCAACTTTTTTCTTTAAATCTTCGCGTTCCGCCAAATAAACCGTGCCCATTCCGCCGCGCCCGATCTGTTCGATAATTTTGTAACGACCGATCTGTTCGGGCATTTTCGGCAAAGCATTTTCGGAATTTATCGCTTTGAGCGGTGACGTTTCGAGAAAAGTTTTTTCGGCATCGTCGGCGGCAAGCAGTTTTTCGATTTCTGCACGTTTTCGTTCGTCGTTAATTGCAGACAAAGCAGGTTCACGTTCATTTTTCGGCAATTCTACAATTGAAAGAAAAGCATCGCTGATTTCCTGCCATTCGATTTCCGACAAATTTTCTTTCATATTTTCGCTTTTATTTTTGCAGACGGTTTTGCAGCCAAAGTTTCGCCACACGCCAATCGCGTTTGACGGTTTCGGGAGAAATTCCAAGTGCTTCGGCGGATTCTTCATTGGTCAAACCACCGAAAAATTTCAGTTCGATGATCTTCGATTGACGCGGCGCAAATTTGGCAAGTTCGTTCAAAGCTTCGTCGAGTTCGACCAGATCGAGTTCGCGTTCTTCGGCAAATGTTACAGCTTCGTCGAGCGCGATTTTCGTTTCGTTTCCGCCGCGTTTTAAAGCTTTTCGTTCGAGCGCGTGATTGACTAAAATCCGCCGCATCATTTCCGCCGCCAGACCGAAAAAATGTGCGCGATTTTGCCAGTCGACCGAATGCTGACTGATCAGACGCAAATAGGCTTCGTGAACGAGCGCAGTCGCCTGAAGTGTATGATCGACACGTTCGGCATTTAATTTGCTCGCCGCGAGCTTACGCAATTCACCATAAACGAGCGGAAAAAGATCGTCTAAAACCGACTTATTTCCGTTTCGATATTCGTGTAAAAGGCGCGTGACATCAGCCTGAGCGGTCATAATTTTTATTGAAAGAGATGCTGATTTATTTTACGTTTCTTTTAAAAAAAATCAAAAAGAAAAGGCATCCCGAAAGATGCCTTTTGCAATTAAATTATGTAAAAAATTAAGCCGTTGCCGGATTATTCGGTGTGATCGGCGGAAGAATCGGTTTTTTGAACGGATTCTTTGAAGTTTCTTCCGATTCGGTCGAATTTCCGCCGTCGTTGTGCGAAGGCGAATTATCGCTTCCGTCTAACGGCAAACCAGCGACAACACGACGAATTTGAACACCGTCGAGGGTTTCGAGTTCGAGCAGAGCTTCCGAAAGACGAACCATCGCATCGGAGTTTTGATCGATTATGCTTTTCGCCAGATTATATTGTTGAGCGACGATCTTTTTGACTTCTTGGTCAATTTTGATCGCAGTATCTTCTGAATAATCACGATGTTGCGAAATTTCGCGTCCCAAAAAGATTTGTTCTTCTTTTTTGCCGAACGTCAACGGTCCGAGCGAACTCATTCCGTATTCGCAAACCATTGCGCGGGCAAGTTCGGTTGCGCGTTCAATGTCGTTCGATGCGCCGGTCGTTACTTTTTCGGCACCGAAATAGATTTCTTCGGCAATGCGTCCGCCCATCAAAATTGCGATCTGGCTCATCAAATATTCTTTCGTGTAGCTGTGACGATCGGCTTCGGGAAGCTGCATCGTGACACCCAACGCCATTCCGCGCGGAATGATCGAAACTTTGTGAACCGGATCAGCCGACGGAACTTTCAAACCGACAAGCGTGTGTCCTGCTTCGTGATAAGCCGTCAATTTCTTTTCGGCATCCGAAAGAACCATTGATTTGCGCTCTGCGCCCATCATCACTTTGTCTTTTGCGATCTCGAAATCCGACATCGTGACGACTTTTTTGTTGTAACGAGCCGCATTCAAAGCCGCTTCATTGACGATGTTTGCCAAATCCGCGCCTGTAAATCCGGGCGTTCCGCGTGCAATTACGTTGATGTCAACATTTTCATCTAGCGGAATTTTGCGCGTGTGAACTTTAAGAATTCCTTCGCGTCCTTTGACATCGGGACGACCGACAACAACACGGCGATCGAATCTGCCCGGTCTTAACAAAGCCGGATCGAGAACGTCGGGTCTGTTGGTCGAAGCCATCAAAATAACGCCGTCGTTCGATTCAAAACCGTCCATTTCAACCAATAATTGGTTCAAAGTCTGTTCGCGTTCATCGTGTCCGCCGCCTAAGCCTGCGCCGCGATGACGACCGACCGCATCGATTTCGTCGATAAAAATGATACACGGCGCGTTTTTCTTGCCTTGTTCAAACAAATCACGAACGCGCGATGCACCAACGCCGACGAACATTTCGACGAAATCCGAACCCGAAATCGAGAAAAACGGCACATTTGCTTCGCCTGCAACGGCTTTCGCAAGAAGAGTTTTTCCGGTTCCCGGAGGTCCGACCATCAAAACGCCCTTCGGAATCTTTCCGCCGAGTTTTTGGAATTTTTGCGGATCTTTCAAAAATTCGATGATTTCCTGCAATTCTTCTTTGGCTTCTTCAACACCCGCAACGTCTTTAAAAGTCAGGCGTTTTTGCTGATTGTTCAGCAATTTTGCGCGTGATTTTCCGAAGCTCAGAGCTTTGTTTCCGCCTGCCTGCATTTGGCGCAGCGTGAAAGCCAAAAATCCGATCAGCAAAAGAAAAGGCAAAGCGTTGATTAAAACGAGCCAACCCCAACCGCTCGATTGCGCTTCATCGGTAATTTTTATGTAGTTTGGATTGCTTTCGTTGACTGCACCTGTTTCCTTCAGAAGCAGTTCACGAGTTGCATCGCTACCGATAGTGGTAAAAAATTTATTGCCGTTGGCATCGACGAGATCAGCTTGAGATGCCTTGAAGAGGACTTCTTTTACTTCTTTGTTTTTGATTCGTGTTACGGTTTGGTCAACTGTCCATTCCGCCGGGTTTTTCGTTTGCTTGCTTTGCAAAAACCAAACGAACAAAAGCGCACTGGAAATTATCATCAACCACAGTAAAACTTGTTTTGCTTTAGAACTCAATTTATAGCCTCCAAATTACTTTCAAATTAACTCTGAAAGTTTCAATATTGCTTTTGGATGAATGTTTCAAAAATTGCGTTGTTTTTAATGATTCCGCAAACACCCAACATTTGATTGTAATTTGCACACCGTCATTTTTCAACCTTTAAATTTTTAAAAAGCAAACGACCGTTTTCTTTGATAACTCTTTGTTCGTTCGGAAGTTCGACGGTTTTGCCGCTTTTTCGGCTGTGAATCAAACGCTCGACGGCTTCGATATGTTTCAGATCGAGTTCGCGTAAGTTTCCGCGATGTCTTGCAAGCCACAGGCGCAAATTGTTGTAAAGTTGCGCTTTAGAAAGATTTTTCAGTTCATTTAAAGGTAATTCTTCGGTAAATTCAACATTATCGTCAGCCGAATTTTCGGAAATTTGCCGTTGCATCAAACTCGCCGTATTTGCTAAAGTTTCGACGATTTTCGGGTTGAAATCTTCTAATAACGGAAGCAAAACTTTTCTCACGCGAACACGTTTAAACGCTAAATCTTCGTTCATCGTGTCATAACGCGGTTCGATTTCGCATTCACGGCAAAAATTTTCCGTGTCCGCGCGTTTTGCCCAGTTTAATAAAGGACGAACAAGAAGGATTTTGGATTTTGGATTTTGGATTTTGGATTGATCTTCTAAAAAACGAATAACATTCATTCCGCTCAAACCTTGCAAGCCGCTTCCGCGAATTAAGTTTATTAGAAAAGTTTCGGCTTGATCGTTAATTGTGTGAGCGGTTAAAACTGCGTAAGCGTGGAGATTTTCGGCAGTTTTTCTTAAAAAATCGTAACGCGCAAGTCGGGCGTTTTGTTCTAAATTTCCTTGCGTCGAAACGTGTCCGGTGCCGACGGCGAATTCAAAATTGAATTTTATGCAGAGCGAACGGACAAATTCGACATCTTTTTCGCTTTCTTCGCCGCGCAGATTGTGATTGAAATGCGCGATGACGAAACGATTCTTCAGCTTTTCGCGTTTTCTTAAATCTTCGAGCGCGAGCAATAACGCGACCGAATCCGCGCCGCCCGAAACTGCCGCGACGAAAGTTTTTTCTTCAAACGGAAGTTCGAGCTTTCGCCATTCGGTCAAAAGATTGCGGACGAAATCATTCATCGTTTTTTGGTGGAAAAGCCGCGCCTTTTTTCAAGTTCAATGTGCAGCGCGAAATACAAATTAATTTTCCGCGCTCGTTTGTAATTTCAACATTCCAAACGCTCAAAGTGCGTCCGTGATAAATATTTTTCGCTTCGGCAGTGACGATTCCTTTGCTGACCGCGCGAAGATGATTTGCATTAATTTCAATCCCGACCGGCGTAACTTGACTCAAATCACTGCTCACGACCGCGCCGAGCGAAGCGGCGGTTTCCGCAAGAAGCAAAGAAATTCCGCCGTTCATAATGCCGATATATTGATGAACTTTCGACGTGACAGGCATTTGAAGCCGCACAAAACCTTTTTCCGCCGTTTCGATCGAAATATCGAGCAATTGAAGCAGTTCGCTCTGCCGAGTTTGTTCTAAAAGTTCGTCTAAATTCATAATTTTTCATCCACAGATGAACACGGATGGACACAGATAAATAAGAAAACGGATTTGCCTGCGAAATAAACGAAAAGAACGAAATAAAAGCGAATTAAATATCTTTCTTTTTAATTCTTTTCGTCACTTTTGCAGACAATCTTTTTCAAAAATCTTTCACATCCGTGTTTATCTGTGTTCATCTGTGGATAATTTATTCCATTTCCAAATTTCTCTTTGCCGCGTCCAACGCTTCGTAAACTCTTTCGGGCGAAGTTCCGCCGAGCTGGTTTTTGGCGGCGAGCGTTTTTTCAAGGCTCAGCGCGTCGAAAACGTCTTGTTTGATCTCGTCGGAAAATTGTTGAAATTCTTCTAATTTCAGTTCGTCCAATTCTTTGTTTTTTGAGATGGCGTATAAAACGACTTTGCCGACCGTGTCGTGCGCGGTGCGGAACGGGACGTTTTTGTGAACGAGATAATCGGCGAGTTCGGTTGCGTTTAAGTATCCTTTTGTTGCGGCGGCGCGAGTTTTTTCTTCATTAACGCGCAGATTCCGCATCACGATCGTGGCGACTTGCAGAGAAATCTTGACGTTATCGACCGTATCGAAAACGGCTTCTTTGTCTTCCTGCATATCTTTGTTATATGCAAGCGGCAAACCTTTCATCATCGAAAGCAGCGCGGTTTGATGACCGAAAATTCGTCCGGCTTTTCCGCGAATGAGTTCCAAAGCGTCGGGATTTTTCTTTTGCGGCATCAAGCTCGAACCGGTCGAAACTGCGTCGGAAAGTTCGATAAACTGAAATTCGCTCGAAGCATACAAAATCAAATCTTCGGCAAAACGCGAAAGATGAACCATTACGAGCGAACACGCGCTCGTGAATTCGATCGCAAAATCGCGGTCGGAAACCGCGTCCAAACTGTTTGCCGTGACACCTTCAAATTTTAATTCACGCGCGACCGATTCGCGGTCAATTTCAAACGAAGTTCCCGCGAGTGCCGCCGAGCCGAGCGGCAAAACATTCGTTCTGCGCCAAACTTCGTCCAATCTTTCGCGGTCGCGCGAAAACATCTCAAAATATGCCAGACACCAATGCGCCCAAAGAACCGGCATTGCGCGCTGCAAATGTGTGTAGCCGGGTAAAACCGCCGTTTTTTGTTTTTCGGCTGATTCGATCAAAGCTTTTTGCAGTTCGCCGACGATCTTTGAAATATCTTCGATCTGCCAGCGCAGCCACAGGCGAAAAGCGGTGGCGACCTGATCGTTGCGGCTTCTGCCCGTGTGCAGTTTTCTGCCCGTGTCGCCGATTATTTGAATTAATTTTGCTTCGATGAATGAATGAACGTCTTCGGAATCAGATTCGTCGAAGTAATTTTTATTGAAATCGGCGCGTTTTAAGAGCGTCAGAAGTCCGTTCTTGATCTTTTCGGATTCCAATCTCGTTAAAACTCCGGCTTGAAAAAGTCCTTCCGTATGCGCGATGCTCGCGCGCACGTCGGCTTCGAAAAGGCGTTTGTCAAAACGAAAGGAATTGTTGAATTCGGCAAAGGTTTCATCGGCTTTTCCCGTGAATCTTCCGCCCCAAAGATTTTCTGATTTTGTCATTAACTTTAAAAACTATAAAAAAATAACTACTCAAATAATTGATAAATTCGTCAATTTTCTTTATCAATTTTCAACTTTCAATTATCCATTATTTCAGCGGTTTTTAAATTAACGAAATAATTTATATCCAGCGTTTGTAACGTGCCAGAATCGTCAATCCGAACGAGATCAGAATCATTCCGCCGAGCGTGATCCAAAATCCGTAGGGCGATTTGAAAATGTAATCAACTTCGTAATTCATTCCCAAAATCCCCGCGACCACGCCCATTCCGCCGAAAAGCAGCGTTATAAACGTCAATTGCTGGATGAAATAATTCATCTTTTGCGACGATTTCGTCGCGTATAATTCAAATAAACTTACTACCGTATCGCGCGAACTTTCGATCGCATCGACGGCGTTTTCAAAATGCGAATTGAGCATCGAAAACTGTTCCGCCGAATCCGATTCGGAAATTTGTTGAAAATCAGCCCGCGAAAGCGCGTAAAAAACGTCGCGGTGCGGCATAAAAAAGCGGCGCAGACGCGAAACGCGGTTGCGGAGACGAACCATTTCCTTTAGAAAATCTTCGTCTTCCATTTCGGTTTTCAAAATCTTGTCGTCAAATTTGTCAACCTCTTCTTCGATGTCTTCGAGCATCCGAAAATACGAAACGATCTGAAGATCGAGCAGTGCGGCGACGAAACTTTCCGCATCGAGTTCGCCGATCTGCCGTTCGCCTTTTTCGCGTTCGAGAAAACAATCGAAAAGCTCGCTTTTTTCGTCGGAGATCGAAATCACGAAATTTTTTCCGACCAGAAAATCGAGCGGAACGGCAGTTTCGCGTTTGCTTTCGTCGAGCTTGATCGAATTGATGAAAAAGCGGAAAAAGTTTTCAAAAATATCGACGCGCGGACGTTCGCGAACATTCAGAATACTGCCGACGGGCGCGTTTTCCAACCCGAGTTTGCGGCAAGTTTCTTCGATCGTTTTCCGCTCTCTGCCGACGATTCGCACCCATAAAAGCTGTTTTTCCTTGATGGATTCCGGCGAAACTTTTTCAATTTCGATATTTTTATTCGCGCCGTCTGCGTCGAAAAGCGTTGCGTCGATACTCAAAATTTTACCCTTCCTTGTTCCTTAAATTGTCTGAATATTCTATTTGAAAATTGTCGGGAAAACTAGAAGAAAAAGAAAAGTTTGAGTTAAAAAGCGAGTTGTCATCAATAATCCGCACGTTTTCGGCGATATGCGAGGCGGCAAATTATTCAAAACATCGATGGAAAAGGCTTAAACACCGATGACAAAGGCTTTTTCATTGCCCGCATAAGCTATGCGACCACTCGCAAAGGCTATGTGAGCACTCGCATAAGCTATGCGAGCACTCGCAAAGGCAATGCGAGTGCTTGCAAAGAAAAATTTAACGAAAATCATTAATCGTAAACGTAAACTTCCATTTTCAGCCAAACCAGATTGAAAAATGCTTGGTCGGCAAAGCGCGGAATGCGGACACAGCCGTGGCTGGCAGGTTTGACGGGAATCGAATTGCTGCCGTGAATTGCAACACCTTCGTGAAAATAATTCGGGTAATAAAGCGAACCGAGCGGTGCTTTGCGAACTCCGTTTATTCGGCGTTCGATCTTAAATTCGCCGCGTGGCGTGTGCGCGATCTGCCATTTTCCTTCGTCGAAATATTTCGCTTCCGAACCGCTCGAAACGGGCAAAATATGTGTGATCGTGCCGTTTGCGTCAACGAGAAAAAGCACTTGGCGCGAAATATCGACTTCGATATGCGCCGCGCCGTTAAATTTCGGCTGCGGACGCGAAGCCGTTCGCATTGCGTTTAATAAATCTTCGTTCAAAATGCCTGTTCGTTTGCGTCCTTCGACCTTTTGAAACGCTGTGATCGCGTGATATGTGGATGCATCTTTTACGCCGTCAACCTTTAAAACCCAATAGCCGAGATTCGATAAAAGCTGTTCGGCTTCGAGCAATTGTTTTGCGTTGTTCGTTTTTTGCGCGAATGTTTGGAACGAATTTCCGCTTGCCAGAATCGTCAAAACGACCAATATCGAACCAATTAAGATTTTCGGGAAATAAGTTTGAAAATTCGGTTTCAACATAAAAATTCGAGCCGCCTTAACTTGATAAAATTTTCAATCGTCAGCTACTTTTTTGATACGCAAATTTACGTCCAGTTTACTAACCGAAAACAACTCGAAAAACCGATGTTTATTGACCGAAAAGCGCAAAAAATCCGCAACCGCCGCGAACTTTTTCGCGGTGCGGCGGGTAATTTTCGCCGTTCGGTTTCATTGAAAAGCAAGTAAATCAAAGGTTAGGAAAGATTAATCGGTAAGGCATAATTATTGCCATTACATAATATGGAATTAGACGGTTAAAAATTGATAAATATTTACCCTCAAGAGGCAAAAATTGGAAAGGAGGCAAAAGCGATGAGAATTATGATTGCAACAGACGGCTCCGATTTTAGTAAGTTTGCCGTCAAAAAATGCTGTGAAATTATCGGGAAACCTGATGAAACTTATGTCCGAGTAATTGCGGTTTACGAACAAATGCTGCCGATGGCGGCAGAACCGTTCGCAGTTTCTTCGGAATATTATCAGGACATTGAAAAGGAAATCAGAAAGCAGTGCGTCGATTTTTCGGAAGAAGCGGCGAAGGACGTTCGTGAAGCATTTCCCGAAAGTTCGATCAATGTTTCGGTCGAAGTGGAAAGAGGCGCACCCGACCGTGTAATTATCGAAGCCGCGAAGGAATGGAACGCCGATCTGATCGTCGTCGGTTCGCACGGACGCGGATTTTGGGGACGAATGATGCTCGGTTCGATCTCGGATTCGGTTCTGCATCACGCGCCGTGTTCGGTTTTGGTGGTTCGTAAACCGACTTAAAGATTTGGTTTGAAAATATTGTAACGCAAACGTCTCGTTTGCAAATCGCAACGCGCTTCCACGGCAGACAGTTCGGTTGCGTTACATAACAAAAAAGCGGAGGAAAATATGTCAAACACGATCGAAGTTACACAGTGGACTAACTATTTTAGGGATTTTTCCGAACGAAATCTGAAACGCTCGGTTCGTTTGGAGATTTTTGACGAACTCGGCGCGCAGACGGAAGTAAAGAAACTTCCGCTTGCCGGAATCAGCGTCGAACTTGACGGAAAAGACGCGCCGCGTCTGGAAATAATGCTCGGCGGATTGTCTGCCGATGAAAGCGGACATCTGACGCACACGGTCACAAAAGTTACGAAAATATTGTCGCGTGCTGATGACAACGACATCGAAGACGCAGTCGAATTCATTTCGGAAAACGGCGTGAAAACTCTGCTCTGTTTGGAAGATAAGGAATTTCAAGCAGAAAGAAAACCGAAGTTTCGCGTTGCCGAATTTCCGTCGTGGCTCTTTTAGATGTTTAAAGCTATCAGACCTTACAAAAAAGGCTTGAACGCGGATGAGGCGGAAGGAGCGGATTTCAAGAAATGATTTTTCCGTTAAATTTAGCTGACTCGGGACATTCGCGTTCATCTCTCAAACTTCATATTTTTAGATCGAGCAAAAAGAAAAACTTCGGAATCGGAGAAATCCTTTCCGAAGTTTTCTTTTTATTGAAAAAGAATTATCCACAGATAAACACGGATGCACACGGATAAAATCAGAATAAAAAATTTCTGTGTCATCTGTGTTTATCTGTGGATTTTAAGAAGCATTTTCTTTTCTTAAGATAGATTTTATTTTGCCGCCGGATCGCCTGTGTGAATCAATCTGACCGTGTCGCGGGCGATGAGAAGTTCTTCATTCGTCGGAATTACCCAAATCTGAACCGGCGAAGAATCTTCGCTGATAAATGCTTCGCCTTTGCTCGTTTCGTTGCGTTGATTGTCCAATCTGATTCCCATCCAGCTCAAATTTTCACAAATCTTTTGCCGAATCTGCGGCGAATTTTCACCGATTCCGCCCGTGAAAATGATCGCGTCCGCGCCGTTTATCGCCGCCA
>DAITPE010000049.1:0-15745 GCA_036833775.1 Pyrinomonadaceae bacterium
TCGAATGAATTTAGCCGTGTAATTTATTGCACAGCTAAATTGAAATGAAAGTCCCAGTCGCGTCAGCGACGATTGATACACGATTGAAAAATAATCAGTTGCCGCTGACGCGGCACAAATTTTAACGCTTAATTTCCGTGGATTGAAATCCACAGCTAAATTCTTTTCGTCGCTCACGCGACAATCAAGGATATTTTTGAGATAACTTCTAATCAAACGGATAAACAAACTGAAGTTTGTTTTACTTTGAGTTTCTTCCTTTTCAGGTTTCGACCGTCCGAATATTATTTGCGAGGACTATTATTCACTAAAACAGCGGTGTTATTCACTATAACGGCACTGTTATTGACTATTACAGCACTATTTTAGTTAATAACACCACTGTTAAAGGCTATAACACCACTCTTAAAGGCTATCCGACCACTCCGAAAACTTTTCAGACTACTATTTAAGGCTTCAAGACCACTCTTGAAGCCTTTTGGAGGACTCTTTAAAGCTTTCAGACCACTCTTGAAGGCTTCAAGACCACTCTTTAAAGCTTTCAGACCACTATTTTAATAAATCAACGCTCCGAAAAAACTTTGCATCTATGTTTTGCAATCAAAAAATTTGCTTTCTAAAAGCAATCTGCATATCATTTAATACTTTGATTTACCGCAATTGAAACCTAAAAGCGTTATAATCAAATGATCCGAAGCGTTCGTTGGTTTCGGAAATTTAAATATAAAAAAGGTTATATGAACAAACAGAATTTTTCGGAATTTTCTCCCGAGTATAGAGAAAATTTAGAACGTATGCGCCATTCGACGGCGCATTTGATGGCGGCGGCGGTCAGCGCGATCTGGTCTGACGCAAAATTCGGTGTCGGTCCCGCGATCGAAAACGGATTTTACTACGATCTCGATCTGCCCGTTTCTTTAACGCCGAAAGACCTCGAAAAGATCGAGCTGAAAATGCGCGAATTGAAGAACAAAAAACTTTCTTACGAGCGCGTCGAAGTTCCCGTCGATGAAGCGATCGCGGAAATGGAACGTCTCGGTCAAACTTACAAGATCGAGCTTTTGAACTTGTTGAAAGAAAAAGGTTCGACGGCGGTTGCCAAAGAAACAGGCGACGACGATGCGGTCGGCGTGAGCGATTCGGGCGACGGTGCGCTGACGATTTCGTTATACAAAACCGGCGATTTCGTCGATCTTTGCCGTGGTCCGCACGTCGAAAACACTTCCGAACTCGGCACGTTCAAATTGATGAACATTGCGGGCGCGTATTGGCGCGGAAATGAGAAAAATCCGCAGCTTCAGCGCATTTACGGAACGGCTTTCCAGACGAAAGAAGAACTCGAAAAATATCTGTGGCAATTGGAAGAAGCGAAAAAACGCGATCACCGCAAGCTCGGACAAGAATTGGATATTTTTACTTTCTCCGAAGACATCGGACAAGGTTTACCGCTCTGGCTTCCAAACGGAACGGTGATTCGTGAAGAACTCGAAAAACTTGCGAAAGAAGAAGAACGCAAGGACGGCTACGTGCGCGTGATCACGCCGCACATCGCCAAAGATAAACTTTATTATCGTTCGGGACATCTGCCGTATTATGCCGAAGATATGTATGCGCCGATCGACATCGAAGGCGAACCGTATATCTTGAAACCGATGAACTGCCCGCATCATCATCAGGTTTACGCGGCGCGTCCGCACAGTTACCGCGAATTGCCGCTGCGAATTGGCGAATACGGGCAAGTTTACCGTTACGAGCAAAGCGGCGTTTTGAGCGGATTGATGCGTGTGCGCGGATTCAGCCAAAACGACGCGCATATTTATTGCCGCTACGATCAGGCGAAGGAAGAATTCTTAAAAGTGATGCATCTTCACGCCCGATATTACAAAATGTTCGGCATCGACGATTTTTATATGCGATTTTCAAAGCCCGATCTCGACAAGCTCGACAAATACGTCGATGCGCCCGAAAAATGGATCGCGGCGATGAACATTATTCAGGAAGTGATGGACGAATCGGGCTATCCGTATATCGAAGCCGAAGGCGAAGCCGCGTTTTACGGTCCGAAGATCGACTTTATGATTCGCAGCGCGGTCGGCGGCGAATATGCGATTTCGACGAATCAACTCGATTTTCTCGCGTCCGAACGCTTTGATTTAACTTATACGGGCGAAGACGGCAAAGATCATCCGGTTTACGTCATTCACCGCGCGCCGCTCGGTTCGCACGAACGCTTTGTCGCGTTTTTGATCGAACATTACGCGGGAATTTTCCCGACGTGGCTCGCGCCGACGCAGGTTGCGATCATTCCGATCGCCGACCGTCACATTGAATATGCTCAGAAAGTTTACGAGCAGATATTCAATTTTCCGGTCAACAACGCGCTCGGCGGAATCCGCGTCGTGCTGGACGATTCGCGCGAATCGATGCAGAAAAAAATTCGCAACGCGCAGATGAAGAAAATTTCGTATATGCTCGTGATCGGCGACAAAGAACAGGAAGCCGGACAAGCCGCAGTTCGCCTGCGAAACGGAAAAGACCTCGGCGCATTGCCGATCGACGCGATTCTCGAACGGCTCAAAACCGAGATCGAAACGCGTCAAGACACCCGCGATGAAACTTCGACCGACGCTTAAAACGGCACTGAAGTTTCGTTTCGATAAATAAAGACAGAAAAAAGGTTCGGCAAACGATAAATTTGCCGAACCTTTTTTCATTATTTGACTGGAGCGCAAGCATCTTTGCTTGCGTGTTGCTGCGAAAAAAACTACAGGGATAACAAGATAGACAAGATAAGTACAAATTTTCTTATCTCATTTATCCTGCTATCCCTGTAGTTTCTTTTTGAATTAACAGGCAAGCAGGGTTGCTTGCGCTCCAGTCGCAATTTTTACGGTTTTGCCGGACGTTTGTCAGCCGGAACGTTTGCGTAAACGTCGTCATACGTCACGAAGCCGTCTTTGATAACCGTCGTCAAAAGATTGTCTTTCGTAACGACCGTGACTTCGAGCAGAATCGCGGGAACGGTCATTTCTTTGTCGCCGGGTTTCGTCGTAAACGGTTTCGCATCGGTCAATTGTTCTTTTTTCGCCAATTTGATCGCCGCTTCGACCGCCGCGTTTGCCAGCGGAATGATCGGTTTGTAAACCGTCATCGCTTGTTTTCCTTCGGCAATTCTCTGCAAAGCATCTTTCTGCGCGTCTTGTCCGGTCACAATGATCTTGCCTGCCAAACCTTTCTTCTCGAGCGCGGAAATCACGCCGCCTGCCATTCCGTCGTTTGAAGCAACGAAGGCTTTGATGTTGTCGCTGTTTTGCGTCAAAGCGTTTTCGGCGAATTTCAAAGCTTCTTCGGGTTTCCAATCGGTAATATTCTGCTCCGCAACGATCTTGATCTTTCCGCTGTCGATCGCCGGTTTCAAAACATTCAGTTGTTCGGTTTTCATGATCGCCGCGTTGTTGTCGGTCGATGCGCCGTAAACCATGACATAGTTTCCTTCTGGCGCATTTTGCAATGCATATTCGGCGATTTTCTTACCGATCACGGGAACTTGGTGCGAAATGTAAACGTCGAGCTTATCGGAATTGATCAAACGATCGTAAGAAATTACGGGAACGCCCTGCGCTTTCGCTTTTTCAACGATCGAAGCCGCTTGCGTAGCATTGGTCGGCGCAATTACGAGAACGTCGATTTTTGACGTCAAAAGATTTTCGACGTCGTTCGATTGTTTGTCGGCTTTATTGTCGGCAACCGTCACGACGCATTCGACGTTGAGTTTTTTGCAGTGTTCTTCAAAAGCCGCGCGGTCGCGCTGCCAGCGTTCTTCTTTGACCGTATCCATCGAAAAACCGATCTTGATTTTTTTATTCGGATCGCTCGGCGCATTTGAAGCCGGCGTATTTGAAGTTGTCGTGGTGTTCGGCGACTGAACGCAAGCCGAAAGCAAAAAGGCAAAAGCCAAAAAGACTAAAAGTTTTAATCGCATTAAAATTTCTCCTGTTTTTTCTGCCTGCGAAAGAAACGAAATTAACGAAAATTTGTTAATAAATAATCTTGTAGTTGAATTTTAATTAAAGATTTTTTCGTTTTTTTCGTTCTTTTCGCAGGCTGAATAATTCTTTTATAAATCTAAGATTTCTTACCAATCATATCAATTCCGACGGCGGCAACCAAGATCGAACCTTTGATGAGTTCCTGCATAAAATCGCGGACGTTCAAAAGCGACATTCCGTTGTCGAGACTTGCCATAATCAGTGCGCCGAGACACGCGCCGAAGATTGTTCCGCGTCCGCCCATCAAGCTCGCGCCGCCGATCACGCACGCCGCGATTGCGTCGAGTTCCTTCAAAACTCCGGCATCGGGCGCGGCACTTCCCTGTCGTGCCGTAAAAATTATCGCCGCCACGCCGATCAGCAAACCTAAAAGCGCGTAAACTTTCAAAATATTTACTTTCGTGTCGATTCCCGAAAGCCGCGCCGCGTCCGAATTTCCGCCGATCGCGTAAAGATAACGCCCGAAAGTCGTCGCGTTCGTGATAAATGTGCCGATCAAAGCGACCACCAAAAAGATCAAAACCGGAAGCGGAACGCCGCCTGCCGCATTCATCACGTAAATAAACGCGAGAATTACGCCGATCGGTAAAATGGTTTTAAGCATTTCGCCGCCGATATTCGCTTCGCCCAACCCGTATTTTTTCTGCGACTGCGCGCGATTGTAAGCAAAAAATATCAAAACCGCGATGGCGATTCCCGCGATAACCCAACCCGAAGCAAGCGTCATATTTCCTTGCCCGATGATCTTAAACGAAGGATCGGCGATCGGAACGGTTTCGGAATTTGAAATCCCTTTAATTGCGCCGCGCCACGCGAGCAATCCGCCAAGCGTCACGATAAACGCCGGAATGTTAAAATACGCCGTCAAAAATCCGTGTAAAACCCCGATTACGACAGCAACAAGAATCGCGGCCGCAAACGAAGGCAGTAATCCGTAACCGTGATTCGTCAGCAAGATTGCGGCAATTCCGCCCGCCAATCCCAACACCGAACCGATCGAAAGATCGATATTTCCTGTCAAGATCACCATCAGCATTCCGACCGCCAAAATGCCCGTCACGGACATTTGCAGCATCAAATTGGAAAGATTGCGCGGCGTTAAAAATATGCCGTCGGTCTGCCAATAAAAGAAAAGCCAAATCAAGATCATCGCACCCAGCATCGTGTAAGCGCGCAAAGAAGAAGTTTCAATTTTGAAACCCGATTTTTCTACTGTTTCACTCATTTTTTTACGGTTCCAGCGGAATCATTTCATCAAAAATCTGCTGAATATCTCTCGAACTATGCAAAATTCTTAAAACTTCGATACCGTCAGTCAACGGTAAATAAAAAACGACGTAATTCTTGAAGGGAAAACTTCGCAGATTCAATAAAAATTCGTGTCTGACGCGTCCGCTCTCAGGGAAAGCCGATACATTTTCACACTTATTTTTTATTTCGACTAAAAATCTATTTGCCGTTTCTCTGCCTGCTTTTTCGGCTAAATAAGCCCAAATTTCCTGCAAATCTTCGCTCGCAAGCGGTGTGAAGAGAATTTGTCGCATAATTTATTCACCGTTTTGTTTCTGTTTCAAAATCTTTTCGCCGTTTCTTTGAATTTCTTCAATATCGAGCGGCTTCGATTCGCCGTTTTGCGATTGCTCAAAACCTCTTAAAATTTCTGCCCGAAGTTCTTCGACGCGGATTTTTTTCAGAGTTTCCTGTTCCTTCAATAAACGCAAACCGTCGCGGACGACTTCGCTTGCCGAATAATACATCCCGCTTGCAACTAATTCGTTTACAAAGCTTTCCAGCTCTTTTGTCAATGAAACATTCATATAAATTCACCTCGTTTGATAAGGCGAATTATAACAGTAAATAACAATTATTGCTATAAATTTAAGTTTTCAAGTATTAAACCATAACCTTCGATTCGCCCGTGGCGGCAACCATAACTTTTTCGGGCGTGGCTTCTTCTTTGGCAAATTCGCCCGTTAATTTTCCTTCGTGCAAAACTAAAACGCGGTCGGACAAACCCAAAACTTCAGGCAATTCCGACGAAACCATCACGATCGCCAAGCCCGTTTTCGCCAATTTATTGATCTCGGCGTAAATTTCCTGTTTTGCGCCGACGTCGATTCCGCGCGTCGGTTCGTCTAAAAATAGAACTTTGGGATTCGTTAAAAGCCATTTTCCAAGCACGACTTTTTGCTGATTTCCGCCCGAAAGCGTTCCCGCGACGGTCAAAGGCGAATTTGCTTTGACGTGCAGCGAAGTCATAACTTGTTTTGCCGCAATAGTTTCTTTCGCGCGATTCGTCAAAAATTTGCCGACGATCTGTTTCAATCCGGCAAGCGTCGAATTGTCCATAATCGTTTGTTCGAGAACCAAACCGAAACGCTTGCGGTCTTCGGTCACAAAACCGATCCCGTTTTTGATCGCGTCCGAAGGCGAATTTATTTCGACCTTTTTTCCTTCGACGAAAACTTCGCCCGAAGATTTTCCTTGCCACGCGCCGAAGATCGACATCAAAAGTTCACTGCGACCTGCGCCCATCAATCCGGCAATGCCGACGACTTCGCCTTTTTTCACGGAAAACGAAACATTATTGACGAGTTTTTTGTTCGGATTATCGAAATCGTAAGCATTCAGATTTTTGACTTCCATAACCGTTTCGCCGAATTCGTGCGATGTCTGCGGAAAAATATCGCCGACTTCGCGCCCGACCATCAGCGCGATAACTTTATCTTTCGTCAAATCTTTCGCGTCGTGCGTTCCGACCGTTTTTCCGTCACGCAAAACCGTGATCCGGTCGCTCATCGCAAAAACCTCGTCAAGCTTGTGCGAAATGTAGATCATCCCGACACCGCGTGCTTTCAGATCGGTCAAAATTCTGAAGAGCGTTTCGACTTCCGATTCGGTCAAAGCTGCGGTTGGCTCGTCTAAAACTAAAATCTTCGCGTTTTGCGACAAAGCTTTCGCAATTTCAACAAGTTGTTGTTGTCCGATTCCCAAATTTCCGACAGGCGTGCGCGGATCGATCGGCAAACGTAAATCTTTCAATAATTTAGAAGCTTTTTGATAAAGTTCCGCCCAATTTATCACGCCGAAACGCGAAGGTTCTTTGCCGAGAAAAATGTTTTCGCCGACGGTCAATTCTTTAACCAGCGAAAGTTCTTGAAAGATGATCGCAACTCCTGCATTTTCGGCATCGCGGACGGTTTTAAATTGCTGAACTTGCCCTTCTACGACAATATCGCCGCCGTAACTTCCGAAAGGATAAACGCCCGAAAGCGTTTTCATCAGCGTCGATTTTCCCGCGCCGTTTTCGCCGACCAGCGAATGAAATTCTCCTGCCGAAAGGTCGAACGTAACTCCGTCCAGAGCTTTCACACCCGGAAATTCCTTCGTGATTTGTTTCATTTCAAGCAATGACATAATCGGAAATTCTTTTATTTAATTTGTTGTAAAAAATGTATTTAGAAAACTTATTGCGCGAAACCCGCCAGCTATTTGCCCATCTCAAAGACTTTGTTCGATGACCAGACAAAACTCTCCAAAGCTAAACTTTCTGATTGACCACAGATAAATTTCCAAACAGGTTTCGGAATTTTGTTTTACAAATTTAACACAAAGTTTTGCGAAAGTCGCAACTTAATACTGCAAAATGTTTTAAAAAAGCGAAATTCTTTTCATTCCCAAACGAATTTCGTCGTTTTGCATAAACCAAAACCAATTTTTTCCGCTTCGCAAATTTTCCGCGCTCAAAAGCGTAATTCCTAAATCGATGCCGATCACGTCAGGATTTACCCAATTATTATGCGGATTGAAAGCATCCGTAAAACCGTAGCGACCGTAAATCGTTTTGCCGAAACGATCTTTCATTTCCTTCAATGCGGCAAGCGCAATGTCGGGTGTAAACATCAGCGAACCGGCAGGCGCACACGGCACGACCGTTCCGTCAGTTTCGGGCGAACGCGGCGGCGCGCCCCAAGCGATATAGCCGTTCTTTGCGTCGGAAGCGGTCAAACCCCAGATATTTTCGGAATATTTCGGAAATTCTTTGCTCAAAACGTCAATAAAAAACTGACGCTGTGCGCGTGTCGCTTTGATCGAATTATCATAATAATCGACATACGGCGGACGGCGTTCGCGTCTGTTTCTGAAATCAACCCAAGCTTGTGAAAACTGATGAATGAAAAGCGGTGAAACGGCGGCTAAATATTTGTAATTTCCGTATTGTGTATAAGTTCTGTCCCACGCATACCAAGCTTTCGGATCGATCGGAAAAGTCGGCGAACCGATCGCCAAGAGATACAAAATCTTGTCTTCGCTGTAATCATGCCAACGATTCGGAATAAAACCGTTTTCCGGTCGCCAACCGTGTGAAAGCAAATACGGATGTCCGTTGAGCATCCATTGAAAATCGATTCTGCGGTAGATTTTATCGGCGTTTGCAACGATTTCTTTGTCATCCGAAAAACATTGCTTGGCGGTCAAAACTCCGCCCATCATCAACGCCGTATCGATCGAAGAAATTTCGCTTTGCCAACGTCGTTCGCCCGTTTCGGCGTCCATCCAATGATAAAACCAGCCGTTTTTGTGAACGGCGCGATTTGCAAAAAAATCGAGCGTTTTTCGCGCTCGTTCTTTTGCTTGTGCGTTTGTCAGCCAGCCGCGTTCGGACGCGATACATAAACCGCTCAACGCGAATCCGGTCGAAGCGATGCTCGCAATTTTGTAATGACTGTCGTTTTGCGACGGTGCAGTTCCGTCGGTTTTAGCGCGGTCGAGCGTCAAACCCGTATTCGAATTGGACTGTTCCCAGAAAAATTGAAAAGTTTTTTTTTGCAAATCTTCGAGAAACGCGTCGTCTTCCGCACTGATCTGTCCGGCAGGAATCGCGGCGGTCGGCGCAGGTTCGGGTTTTTCTTTCGAATCGGGTTTATAAGTTGAAACAGGCGAAAGTTTGGTGACGACTTCAAAGCTCGTCTGCAAAACATTTTCCGAACTGTTTCCGACAAAAACTTGAAATTCGCCCGGCTCGACAATTTCCTTGAAGTTGCGGTCTAAAAACGAAAGTTCCTTCGGCGTTAAAGTAAATTCTACCTTTTGCTTTTCGCCCGCTTTCAAAGTGATTCGTTTGAAACCGCGCAATTCTTTGACGGGACGCGTCACGCTTGCCGCAACGTCGTGAATATAAAGCTGAACGACTTCGTCGCCCGTTCTTTTCCCGATATTTTCGACCTCGACGCTGACTTTGACGTTTCCATTCGGCAAAATCTGCGTTTTATCAAGCTGTAAATTGCCGAAACGAAATTCCGTGTAACTCAAACCGTAACCGAACGGATAAAGCGGCGAATTTTGAATATCGAGATATTTTGAAGTATATTTTTCGCTTTCTTTGAGCGGACGACCCGTATTTTTCGCGCCGTAATAAAGCGGAATTTGTCCGACCGAACGCGGAAACGTAATCGGCAGTTTTCCGCCCGGATTTGCGTCGCCGAAAAGCGTATCAATGATCGCCGGACCAGCCATTGTTCCGGCAAACCAAGTTTCCAAGATCGCGGGCGAATTTTCCGCTAACCAGTTTATTGTCAACGGTCTGCCGTTAATCAAAACGACTGCGTAAGGCTTTCCGGTCGCGTGAATTTGTTTGACGAGATCGAGTTGTCTTCCGGGCAAATCGAGATTTGAACGCGAAGCGGCTTCGCCCGACATATCCGACGATTCGCCGACGACCAAAACTACGAAATCGGAATCCTTCGCTGCGTCAACCGCTTTTTTGAAACCTTCGTCCGAGAGGCATTTCGGATCGCATCCAACTTCGTAACGAACTTTCGTTTTCGGATATTTCTGTTTCAAAGCTTCCAAAACCGTGATCGGGTCTTGCGGCTGTCCGTCGCCCGACCAATTTCCGTTCATTTCGGCTTTATTATCGGCAAGCGCACCGATCACGGCGATCTCTTTCGTGTCTTTTTTGATCGGCAAAGTTTCTTTTTCGTTTTTCAGCAAAACGAACGATTTTTCCGCTGAAATTTTCGCGTAATCGCGGTTTTCCTTTTTGAAAACTTCCGCTTTTTCGAGATTTTCGTCGGCAAAAGGTTTGTCGAAAAGCCCGAGACGAAATTTGACGCGCAAAACTCTGCGAACGGCTTCATCGATCACGAGCATCGAAAGTTTTTTGTCTTTCACGAGCTGTTCGCCGTGTTTGTTGTAAAAACGCGAAACCATTTCCATATCGGTTCCGCCGTTGAGAGCGTATTGCGCCGCGTCGGCTTCGTCTTTTGCAAGCCCGTGAAAGATCAATTCCATCACGGACGTGTAATCGCTTACGACAAGTCCGTCAAATTTCCATTCGTCGCGCAAAACTTTTTTCAAAGTAAACGGATTTGCCGTCGCCGGAACGCCGTCGATGTCGTTGAATGCCGACATAAAAGAACCGACTCCGGCATCGATCGTCGCTTTAAATGGCGGAAAATAAATTTCACGCAAAGCGCGTTCGGATAAATTCGTCGTGTTGTAATCGCGTCCGCCTTCCGCCGCGCCGTAGCCGACCCAATGTTTCGCCGTCGCCATTATTCGATTGTTCGCGCTGTAATCCGTTCCCTGAAACCCGCGAACGCGCGCAAATGCGATCTTCGAACCGAGAAAGGTGTCTTCGCCCGCGCCTTCGATGATGCGTCCCCAACGCGGATCGTGCGCAATATCAACCATCGGCGCAAACGTCCAATGAACGCCCGCCGCTTTCGATTCCGCCGCCGCAATCGCCGCTGTTTTTTCGATCGAAACTAAATCCCAACTCGCCGATTCGCCGAGCGGAACGGGAAAAATTGTTCGATAACCGTGAATCACGTCGAAACCGTAAAGCATCGGAATTTTCAGACGCGATTCGAGCGCGGCTCTTTGTAATTCGTTGACTTGCTGTGCGCCGCGCACGTTCAAGGTCGAGCCGAGCAATCCTTTTCGCGCCATTTCGAGATGCTCGGGACGAAATTTGCCGTTTGCTTCGCCGTCGAGCTGTTGCAATTGTCCGAGTTTTTCGGCTAAAGTCATTCGTGCCAAAAGCGCATTGATCTTTCGTTCGACCGCCGCGTCTTTTTGTGCAAACGCGGAATTCGCCGAAAGCGAGAAAAGGATTATGAATAAGAAAAAATTACGTAATTTCACGACAGTTTTTGTGTTTTTAGTCATTTCCACCTTGTTTTCAGTTAATATTTTCGCGCAAAACGTCGCGGAACAACTGCGCGAAGCCGCCGCCAACTTGCAAAATAATCAATTCGACGAAGCCGAAAAAATTCTCCGCCGCGTTATCAAATCTGCGCCCGCAAACTCGGACGCGCACAATCTTTTGGGAATCGTTCTCGATCAAAAAAGTAATTTTGCCGAAGCCGAAAAAGAATATCGGCAAGCTGTCAAATTAAACCCGAAAGCCGTTTCGCCACTCGCCAATCTCGGTATTTTACTTGCAAAAACCAAACGCGAAAAATTAGCGGCGCAAACTTTTGAATCGATTCTGAAAATAAATCCAAACCATCCGCAAACGATTATAAACTTGGGTTTTCTTCATTTTTCGCTCGGCAATTTTCAGCGCGCGGCAGAGCTTTTACAAAAAGCCGCTCAAATCCAGCCGAACGATTACGAAATTCTTTTCAAGCTCGGCACCTCGCTTTATCAAATCAAAAAAACCGAAGCCGCGAAACAAGCATTTTCTTCGGCAAATTCGATTTCCCCAACAAACGCCGAACCTTTTTATTCACTCGGCGTGATCGCTTTCGACGAAGGAAATTTTGAACTCGCTTCTCAAAATTTTGAAAAAGTTTTGGCTCTCGAGCCGAATTTTGCCGATGCTTATTTTATGTTCGGCGAAATTTTAGCGAAACAAAAACGCTATGAAGAAGCCGTCAAATTTTACGAAAAAGCCGCAATTATAGACAAAACGAAATCGGTTTATTTTGTTCGGCTCGGCGGCACTTATTTGTATAATTACGAACCGATCAAAGCCTTTCAATATTTCAAAGAAGCCGTCGAACTTTTCCCCGAAATCGCGGAAATCAGATATTTTTATGCCATTTCCGCCCGCAGTATCGGTAATTATGAACTTGCTTTCAGCGAAGCAAAAAAATCGCTTTCATTAAACGAAACGGCTGATGCAAATGCGCTTTTAGGTTCGCTTTTGACCGACCGCAGCGAATACGCCGAAGCGGAAAAATACTTGCGAAAAGCCATTGCGCTCAATCCGAATCACATCAATTCGCAGCACGATCTCGGGCGAATTCTCGTCAAAGAGCAGAAATTTACCGAAGCTCTTCCGATTCTTCAAAAAGTTTCGACTCTGATTCCCGACGATGCCGATATTCATTATCAGCTTTTTCTGACTTACACGCGGCTCAAACGAAAAGCCGATGCAGATAAAGAATTTGCTTTATTCAAAAAACTTTCAGATAAAAAATAAATTTTCAGAAGATTTTACGCAAATCGAAATAGAAATTCAGAGTCGGGATTTTAATAATTCAAAATCCCGACTCTGAATTTTCAATTAAAAGTTGAAGCGAATCTGGAATTCTCCGACACGACCGGCTAAGCCTCTCGTGACCGATCCGAATTCGGCATTCTGATACTTCGTATTGCCTTCGCGCGAAATGAACGGCGAAAGGTTTAAGTTGTTGAGAATATTGAAGAAATTGAAGCGAACGTCAACGCTCGAACTTTCTCCTAAAAATCCCCAATTCCCTAACCCGAATTTCTTCGCCAAAGTCATGTCGAGCGCGAAATAACGCGGACCTCGCAAACGATTACGTCCGATTCCCGGTCTGTTTTGGAACGGATTCGAATTCGTTGAAACGAAATTAAAAATTTGCGTTCCCGGAACTCCGAAGATTCCATTTTGACGAAGGAAATTGGCATTCGTATTAGAAGCAGGCTGCAATCCCGTATAAGAAGTCGGGCGCGCATCGCAGAAACTTGCACTGTTTGAAGTCGATCCGTTCAAACAGTTGTTCGACAAAGGTGTCCACGGAAAACCGCCGTTCCAAGTAACGATATTGCTGATCTGCCAACCGCCGAGCAATTTGCTTGTCCAAGTCTTTTTATCTTTGAAGAACGGCAAATCCCAAATTCCTGCCATTACAAAACTGTGTGTAACGTCAAAATCTGACGGACCGCGTTCTTCTTTCTGATCGACCGGATAAGTTTGATCGGCATTGCCCGAAGCACCTTCATACGAAGATGTATCGATGCTCTTGCTCCAACGATAATTCGTGTCAAACGAAAACTGATTTGACATTCTGCCTTGCAGTCTGACGATCATCGCGTTGTAGTTTGAACTGACATCGGGCGCAGCGAAATAAACGCCGCCCAAATTCGGATTAAGATTCGGCGCAACGATCGCAACGCGATTGATGCGGACAAAATTACGACCTTGGCTTCCTTGATAACCGAGCGTGGCAACCAATTTCGCGGGCAGTTCGTATTGTCCTTCAAGCGAATAACGATAAACGGAAGCAGTCGGCATCCGACGTTCCGAACCCCAAATTTCGACGCTTCCCGAAACAGGTAAACCGTTCGGTCCGGTTCCGCCGCCGAGCAGCGGATTTCTCGGATAACCGAAAATCGTTCCGTCACTGCTCGCAACAAACGAGATTTGACCGCCGACGAACGGACCGGCTGTCCAATCGGGTTCGCCTGCGCCGACGCCTGCCGTCGCACAGCAAATGCCGAACAAGGCACCGTTTGGCGGATTTCTTCTGGCAGCCGCCAAAACATTATTTCCTAAACGGTCGTAACCGATTCCGCCGCCGCCGCGAATGACCAATTTGTTTTTGAATTTGTCGGGACTCCAAGCAAATCCGAGTTGCGGACCGAAATTGTTCCAATCCTTGTCGTAAAGTTCTTTGCCGGCAACGATCTTAGCCGCCGCCAAACCACCGTCGGGACCGAGTTGTAAATTGCCCAATACACCGTTGGTTGCAGTGATCGGCGAATAATAACTCCATCTCAAACCGAGATTAAGCGTGACATTAGGTCTGAATTTCCAATCGTCCTGCACGAAAAATGCGAGTTCGCTGGTTTTGAATTTGACACCGTTCGTGGTCGGCGTTCCGTTGAGCGTTGCCGTAATGCCTTCAAAGATCGGCGTTCCATTGGCAAAGTTCCACGGACGATAAAATGAAAAGTCAGGACGTGCGCCGCCGACTTCCGTATTGCTGTTCAAATCGAGCCGATATTCTCCGCCGAATTTGAGAACGTGATTTCCGTAAATGTAAGTCAACATATCACGAAAATCGAGTTGTTTTTCATTGATCACGCCCGGCGTATTGATGTCGCGCGGGAATCCGTATCTGATACGACCATCCCAAAAAGCTTCGATCTGCACACGCGGCAATCCGAGTAGCGCATCAGGATTTGATGCTACTTCGTCGAATCCCCAACGCGTAAAGTTGAACCGCGCTTCATTGATCATATTCGCCGAAATCGTGCGGTTGTAGATAAAGCCCAAAGCATAACTCAGACGTTTTGAATTGACATCTGCCTGCGGACGGCTTTGGTGTTCCGTGTTGGCAACCGTTTGGTTGAAAGGAACGATGTAAGAAGAAACCGTAAAACGATCTTTATCCGAAAACTGATAATCGATGCGACCGTTGAATTGATTTCCCTTAAAGCTGTAGGGATTTGCAAGCGTTGCCCATTGAAAATCCGCCACGCCGTCTAAACCGCCGCCTGTCGTCGGACCGACAAAACTCGGCGCGTATGTTCCGTAGCTTCCGACGATCGAACCGACATCCATTCCGTTTCCGACGACGTTACAGGTAATAAAAATTCCCGTACAAGTCGGCGTTAAAGTTTGAACAACGCGCGGTTCGATTCCCGGACTGCCCAAAATTCTGGCGATCAGCGTATTTGCTCTGGCACCGATGATACTGCTTCTGAATGCCGAAGTATCGATCAATGCTTTATAAGTATTGTTCGTATTTTCACGCATTCCTTCGTATGCAAAGAAAAAGAACAGGCGATTTTTAACGATCGGTCCGCCTAAGCTTCCGCCGAACGATTTATATTTTCGCTCGACGCGCTGCGGTCCGCCCGTGTCGAAATTGCCCACAAATCGCGGCATCGTATTGTATGCATTTAACGAAGGATCATTAAGTTTCAAAAACCCGCTGCCGTGCCATTGATTCGTTCCGTTTTGCGAAATTACTTTGATCTGTGCGCCGCTGTTGCGACCGTCTTCGGCTGAATAGGTAGAAGACGTTACGACCACTTCCTTAACACTTTCCTGCGTCGGAGTAATGACCGCGCCGCCCCACGTTTGACTATTCACGCTAACGCCGTCGATCTGGTAATTATTGGCTGACGATCTTTGACCGTTTGCCGAGATCGGCTGTGCATTTTCAGTTGCAAAGATGGAGTTTGTCGAACCGCCCGGTCCTTGCGAATTCGGAAATCTTACCGAACCGCCGTTTGCGCTACGCGCACCGGAGCCGAAAACACCGGGGGAAAGCCGCGCCAATTCATAAGGATCGCGTCCGGGTTGCGGAAGAGACAAAACTTCTTCCGCTGTGATCGATTTACGAATATTTGCGTCTTCCGTTTGCAGAGGAGCTTCTCCGGCTTCTACATTTACGACCTCGGAAATTACGCCTGCATCTAAGATAATATCGATGCCGTTTAACTGCTCGGCATTGATTTTAACGTCATTTAATACTTTCTTCTTAAAT
>DAITPE010000050.1:0-15518 GCA_036833775.1 Pyrinomonadaceae bacterium
GCCGCTTGCGGAACTTTTGCTTTTCGCCGCCGATCGTGCTCAGCACGTTAATTTTTTGATAAAACCCGCGCTTGCTGACGGAAAAGTAGTTCTTTCCGACCGCTACGCCGACGCAACTTTTGCTTATCAAGGCGCAGGTCGCGGTTTTTCCGAAGAAACGGTCAATGAAGTTATTAGATTAGCGACCGATAATTTAAAGCCGAATCTGACTTTGTTTTTCGACGTTCCGGTCGAAAAGGCGATTGCCCGCACCAAAGCGCGAAGCGACGAAGAAACGCAAAAAAACCGAATGGATTCGGAAACACTCGACTTTTACGAAAAAGTCCGCGAAGCTTATCTTTCGATCGCTGAAAACGAACCGCAGAGATTCATCGTCGTTGACGGAGATTTGCCGATCGATGAAGTAAAAGCGATTGCGCTGAAAGTTATCACGGATTTTTTGAATAATTAATCAATGTTCGATAAGTTCATCGGAAACGAACAAATTAAGATCATTTTGAAACGAATGCTCGCGAAAAACCGCGTTCCGCATTCGTTTCTTTTTGCTGGCGAAGAAGGAATCGGCAAAAAACAATTCGCGCTCGAACTCGCAAAAGCTTTCGTCTGCCAAAATCCGCAAAATTCGGAAGCCTGCGACAAATGCCACGCCTGCAAACGCGTCGACAAATTCACGTTTCCGAAATCCGACGACCGCGACGATCACAAAAAAGTGATTTTCAGCGAATTTCCCGACATCGGACAAGTTATCGCGTATAACAAAAACATTCTCGTCGATGCGATCCGCGATCTCGAAAAAGAAGCGAATTATCGCCCGTATGAAGCACAAGCACGATTTTTCATTATCGACGAAGCCGACAAAATGAACGACGCGGCGTCAAATGCGCTTTTGAAAACGCTCGAAGAACCCGCGCCGACAACTTATTTATTTCTTATAACTTCGCGTCCCGACGCACTTTTACAAACGATTCATTCGCGCTGTCAAACACTTCGTTTCGCGCCGGTTTCCGCTGCTGAAATCGAAAAACATCTGCTCGAAACAAAGAAGTTTGCGCCCGACGATGCCGAGCTTCTTTCGCTGCTTTCAAACGGAAGTATCGGACACGCTTTGACGTTGGATCTGGCGAAATTCCGCGAACAGCGCGACGCGATGCTCAAAGTTTTGCAAAGCCTTTTGATCGAAAAAAACCGCGCATTTCTGCTGAAAACCGCCGAAGAATTGGCTGACGCGAAAAACAAAGATTCTTATGAATCGTCGCTCGACATTCTGCAAACTCTGATTCACGACATCTGGAAAATAAAATTGGACGCAGACGAATTTTCGATCGTCAACCGCGATTACAAAACACAGATCAAGCTTCTTGCCGAAAAAGCAGACGCGAAACGCCTCGCCAAATGGCTGACCGAAATCGAACAAATGCGTCAACTTTTCGCCGTCAATCTCAACAAAAAACTCGCCACCGACGCGCTTTTTATGCAAATGGCTTCGGCGCATTAAAAAATTCTTTTATTTTCGGAAGATTCAAACTATAATTTGATAAAAATTCTTACAGAGGTTTGGTTTAATGAAAAAATTTCTCGTTCTTATCACTTTTTATCTTGCCGTTTTCACTTTCGTTTCGGCGCAAACCAATTCTATAAAACCGAGAATACTGAGCGGCGGTATCGTAAATGGAAAAGCAAAAAATCTGGTTAAACCGTCTTATCCGGCGGCGGCACTCGCAGTCCGTGCAAGCGGAACGGTTTATGTTAAGGTTTTGATCGGCGAAGACGGGAAAATCATCTCGGCGGAAGCCGTCAGCGGTCATCCATTGCTTCGTCAAGCGGCAGTTAAAGCCGCTCTCGAATCGTTTTTTTCGCCGACATTGCTTGATAATATGCCCGTCAAAGTTTCGGGCATCATCACGTATAATTTCGTTACCGAAATGTCTTTTGGTCAAATGGGTTTCGATTTGGGTTTGATCGAAAAATCTAAAACCGTTCCCGATAGCATTTATGTGCCTAATATTTCAGCAAATATACCTTCAGACTGGGAAAAAGAAAAAGAAGACGCAAATATTTTAGCGGCGATCACACAAAAAATGCCGCCGGTTACGGAATTAACCGATTCAAACGCGAAAAGTTACTCGGATAAATCGACTCCAATAATGGGAAGCAAAAATACCGACGGAAATCGTGGATCGGTTACGGGCGTAAGTATGGTTAAAGCAGTCTTGGCGGATGAAATCGCGGCTAGTTTAATTAAAAACATTGAAATTCGTTTGGCTTCAGAAACGGAAAAACTTTGGAGATTCAAAATCGGAACGAGTTTAGGAAGAATACTCGCTCAAAGCGAAGATGAAACGAAGCTCAAAGGTGAAGTAACAAACCTAAACAAACTTATTTCCTCTGCCCCGAACAATATTTCTGCTCTGAGCTTGGAAAATTTAGGAAAATTGGTCATATTGATTCAAGGCACAGGAAATTACGCTGAAAGAAAAGCGCAAATAATCGAAACTGCCAAAAAATTGAGAAATTTGTAAATGGAACAAACTTTTACCCAACCAAGATTGAAATCATCGAGCATCGAGCGGATTTTAGCCGCCGCCGGAACTTTGGCGGTGACGATTGGCGCAGGCGTTGTTTGGTATTTCAATCCGAGCAATGTTAATTTTCTGCCGACGTGTCCGCTTTATAAATTAACGGGAATCGCTTGTCCGGGATGCGGTTTGACGCGCGGATTTCACGCGCTTTTTCACGGCGATGTTTTAACTGCGCTCGATTATAACGCGATGCTTCCGGTTTACGCGCTGGTTCTCGGTTATTTCTTTCTTTCGATGTTTTTGGTCGCCGTTCGCGGTCGCGGACTTTCGCTAAATTATCTGAAACCACAGTTTACGTGGGCATTTGCGATCATAACGGTCAGTTTTTTTATTCTGCGAAATCTTCCCTATTATCCTTTTTCGATTCTTTATCCTTAAAAAAAGTGAGAACATAAAAAAAGACGCGGAAAATCTTTGTAAAATTTCCGCGTCTTTTTTCTTGGATGAAAAAAATCACGTGATTTGCACGAGCGGTTTTGCTTCTAAGAGCGATTTGGCGTTTTCGCCTTCTTGACGCAAGAGTTCGACTTCCTTGACGAATTCTTCGACAATATCGACACCGGCGACTTTGCGCATCGGAACACCGTTTTTGAAGATCATTCCGACGTTTCTGCCGAACGTCACGCCCAATTGCGAATCGTGCGCTTCACCGGGACCGTTGACGGCGCAACCCATAATGGATAAATGTAAAGGTTCTTCGACGTGCGCTAATCTTCTTTCGACTTCGGTCACGATCTCGACAAAATTATCGACATCGAGCCGTCCACACGTCGGGCAAGCCACAACCGTCACACCGCGTTTTCTGAGTTCCAAAGATTTCAAGATTTCCCAACCGACGCGAACTTCTTCGTGCGGTTCTGCCGCAAGCGAAACGCGAATCGTATCGCCGATGCCTTCGTGCAGTAAAATGCCTAAGCCCATCGCTGATTTAATCGTGCCGCCAAAAGGTGTTCCGGCTTCGGTCACGCCGAGATGAAGCGGATAATTCACTTTTTCCGACATCAAACGATACGCCGCAACCATCCGGTTTACGTCCGAAGCTTTGAGCGAGATAACGATGTCCGAAAATCCTAAATCTTCCAAAATCCGAACGTGGCGCATTCCCGATTCGACCATCGCTTCAGGAGTTGCAGTTCCGTATTTTTGGAGTAAATCTTTTTCTAAGCTTCCGCCATTGACACCGATGCGAATCGGAATTTTTCTGGCTTCGGTGGCGCGGACGACTTCGCGCACACGGTCGATCGAACCGATATTTCCCGGATTAATGCGAAGTTTGTCGATTCCCGCATCCAACGCCATCAAAGCGAGTTTGTAATGAAAATGAATGTCCGCAACGATCGGCATTTCGGTTTTTTTACGGATTTCGCCGAGCGCGATCGCGGCATCTTTATCGGGAACGGCGATGCGAACAATCTCGCATCCGGCTTTCTGCATTTCCTCGATCTGTTTTACGGTTCCTTCAATGTCGGTCGTGTCGGTTTTCGTCATCGACTGTATTGAAACAGGCGCGCCGCCGCCGATCTGTATGTTGCGAACTTTGACGGGTTTCGATTCTCTTTTCATCTTTTTATAGCTCAAAAAATCAAACAGGATAAACAAAGATAATATCAAAATTCATCTCGTCTATCCTGTCTGTAAAACGTAAAATTTACTTCAATTTTAGAAAAATCTCGAAATATCGAGGAATAATGTAAACATCATCAACAGCATAATCACCGCCAAACCGGCAAGCTGAATCTTTTCCTTGACCGCCATCGAAAGCGTTTTGCCGAACCAAGACATAACTTTTTCGATGCCGAGAACCATAATCTGTCCGCCGTCGAGCAGCGGAATCGGCAAGAGATTAAAAACGCCCAAATTCAAACTGATGAGCATCAGCATCGGGATCAAACCGACAAAACCGTCGGTACGAACGACATCCGCGATTTGTCCGACGATGCCGACCGGTCCTGCCAAACCTGCATCTTTGACCGAACGCTGTCCTGAAAATAATTGTCCGAAAACTTTGCCCGTCAAACGTAGAACCTGCCAATTTGCATTGACTGCAAAAGCGGCGGCGCCGCCGATCGAAACGGCTTCGCGGGTCGTGATTTCAGCTTGGCTGAATCTGATGCCGATGCGGTAAACACCGTCTTTTTCATCGAGTTTGGCAGCGGTCTGAATATCTTTTCGTTCGCCGTTTCTTTCAACCGTCAATTTCGCCGGAGCATCTTTATTTTCACGAATCTGCGCGGTTAATTCTTCGCCGTTTCTGACGGTCGTGCCGTTAAATGCGATGACGCGGTCGCCGATCAGCAACCCCGAAGCCGCCGCCGGAGAATTTTCCGAGATCGCACCGACCTTGATCGGCTCAACGCCCATATCGGGCTGAAAACCGAGTTCGCCGACCTTGTTTCCGCGTTCTTCGATGGTTTTCGGCGTGACCGTCAAATTAATTTTTTGTCCGCCGCGGTCAACCGTTACGGGAATTGCCTGTTCGGGTGAAACGAGCGAATCCATACGGATTCTTTCCCACGTCGGATTTTCCGTTCCGCCGAAATGAACAATGCGGTCGCCTTTTTGAATTCCCGCCGTTTCCGCCGCGCCGCCTGCTTTGACAATGCCGACGATCGGCGCAGGCATCGAAGGAACACCGTTGATCAAAGCCCCGGCAAAAGGAATTGCGAGCGCGAGAACGATATTCATAAAAGGTCCGCCGACCATCACCAAAAACTTCTGCCAGCGCGGACGAAACTCGTAAAGTTCCGATTCCGGCACTTTTTCGCCTTCCGACTCACCGCCTTCGAGCGGTGCGGTCGCTTCGTCTCCATGAAGTTTGACATACGCACCGAGCGGAATCGCTGAAATTCGGTAATCGGTATGTCCGATTTTGAATCCTATGATTCTCGGTCCCAAACCGAAGAACGAATATGCATCAACGCGCATTCCGAAAAGCTTGGCGACGATGAAGTGTCCGAACTCGTGAATGTTGATCGCAACACCGAGAACGAAGATGACGGCTAAAATTACTAATAAAATATCGGGCATTTTTATAAATTTCCTTTCAATTCAACTTCAGGTTTAGAAACAATTTTGCAAACCCAAGTTGCAAATAAAAGTGTAAATCTCAATCTAAAGTTTTTCAAATAAAATTTCACGTCTAGCGAAAATCCTTTTATAAAATAACGATTTAATTTGCAGTTGCAGACATTTCCAAGTTTGCCGAAGCGCGATTTCGCGCCCACAAATCACATTCGAGAATCGTTTCGAGTTTCGAGGCAGAAACGCTTTCGTGTTCGTTCATCACGTTTTCGATGATGCGCGGAATGTCGGAAAGACGAATTTTTTCGTCTAAAAATGCTTGAACGGCAATTTCGTTCGCGGCATTTAACACGGCAGGCATCGTGCCGCCGATCTTTAATGCTTTATAAGCCAAACTCAAACACGGAAACTTTTCAAAGTCGGGCGATTCAAAATTTAATTGCGAAATTTTTGTAAAATCGAGCGGTTCGAGACAATTTTCCTTGCGTTCTGGAAATGTTAAAGCGTATTGGATCGCGTGTTTCATATCGGTCACGCCGAGCTGTGCGATGATCGAACCATCAACCATTTCGACCATCGAATGAACGACCGATTGCGGATGAACGATGACGGAAATCTCATCCGCTTCAAAACCGAAAAGCCATTTTGCTTCGATCACTTCCAAACCTTTGTTCATCAAGGTTGCCGAATCGATCGTGATCTTGTCGCCCATTTTCCAATTCGGATGATTCAAGGCTTCGGCGCGGGTCGCGTTTTCAATTTCGGTTTTTGATTTCGTCCGAAACGGTCCGCCCGACGCGGTTAAGATCAATCTTTTTACTTCTTTTGCAGTTTCGCCGCGTAAGCATTGATGAAGCGCATTGTGTTCGGAATCGACGGGCAAAATCTCGGCTTTGTTATCACGCGCCGCTTTTGTCATCAATTCGCCAGCCATCACGAGCGTTTCTTTATTTGCCAATGCGATTCGTTTTCCGGCTTCGATCGCGCGCAAAGTCGGCACGAATCCGACTGCGCCAACCGTTGCAGAAACGACGGTTTCGGCTTTTTCGTGTGTTGCAACGGCAATTAAACCTTCTTCGCCGACGAAAATTTTCGGTGCTTTATAATTGGAATCGAAGAGTTTTTGGCTTAACGCTTCCGCGCATTCTTCATTTTCGCAAGCGACTAGTTCGGGCTGAAATTTGATGATTTGTTCGGCAAGTTTTTCGACGTTTTTGCCTGCGCCGAGCGCGACCACGCGAAAATCTTTAAGGTGTTCGACCGTTTTCAAAGTGTTGCATCCGATCGAACCGGTCGAACCTAAAATGGAGATTGATTTCATAAATTACCACTCAAAAGATTAGCACAAACGCTTATAAAAATTGCAATTTCCACGGTATTTTGTGCAGAATACGGTGCGATTTATTGACATAACTTTACACAATTTGTGCCAACTATCCCGAAATTCGGCGCGTCATACATTGCGGCAACGACATTTCGTTTGTCACAAAAATTTTACGAACGAGGGAAGAAATTTACGTACAAGGGAGAAATTATCATGAAAAAATTCTTAGCTTTATCATTACTTTTGGGTTCGGCAGCAGTTTTTGCACCGACGGAAACGAAGGCGGCGGAAGTAAATTCAAACACATCCGCAATCAATCTTAACGAATCGCCGCAGATTCAAAACCGCCGCTGGAATAATCGCCGTTGGAACAACAATCGCCGAGTCCGCATCGTAAACAGAACGCGCATCGTCCGCAGAGGCTTTGCAACCTACCGCGAAACGATCCAAACGCGTTATCAACCGAACGGCAGAGTGACGACCAGAGTTATCAGCCGTGTCAGAATTCGCTAAACGCAGTTCTTCAATACTCCTTTACTCCGAATAAAAAATGACTTGAAAGCGGGATTCTACTCTTCTCTCCCGCTTTTTTTTATTTTAAAGACTTCACGCGTTGTTTACAGCTTTACCGTTTATTTTCAGTCATTTACATTCGCTTACATTTAATTACCGATGTTCACAAATCTCACGGAAACGTCTTCTATAAGCCACGCGTCTGAGTGACATACAAATTCGATACGAGTTTGTATGAGGAAAATAAAAGGAGAAAAATCATGAAAAAATTAGTCAGTTTATCAATGCTTTTAGGTGCTGTCGCTTTTACGGGAACTATCGCTTCGGCGCAAACTTATAACGGGCAAAACCGCAATCATAACCAGCCGATCTTCAGCGATCGCGACGAGCGCAATTATAACAACGACAACGAACGCGATTGGCGCAATAACGACCGACGGCGTGTGAAGGTGGAAACTCAATACCGCATCGTGCGCCAAGGCAGAATTATGTTCCGCGAAACGATCGAGATCAAACATTTCCCGAACGGCAGAACGGTCAAAACCGTTATCAAACGCGAAAGAATCTATCGTTAATCAAAGATGAAAAATTTAATAGTAAAGGCTGTTCAAGCTAACTTGGACAGCCTTTATATTTTGCGGCATACGTCTGTTTTTCTTTGGCATACGTCTATTTTTATTTGGCATACATCTATTGTTATTTGGCATACGTCTGTTTTTTTTCTGCACACGTCTGTTTTTATTTAGCATACGTTTATTTTTTTCTGGCATACGTTTATTTTTTTACGGCATACGTTTATTCTTCTTTGGCATACGCTTATTTCTCTTCGGCATACGTCTGTTTTTATTGTTCACACGTCTGTTTTTACAAATATATGCGTCGATCCGGTGCAAATCGAAGAAAGCACTGATGACAACGCTGTCATCAGTGCTTTCTATTTGAGTCTATTTTTCGGAAAGCCTTTTATTTTTCCGTGATGCTTTTCGCAAATTCCTGCGTCGCGTCCAGATAATGCGTTTTGTCTTTGTTTTCGGCGAGATACGCGTTGAATTCGTTCGTTTTTCCGCGCGGAACGCTCAAGGTTTTCCACTCTGTCGAACGCAGATGTTTTGCCAGAAAAGTGATCTGCCCGACGTGTGAAGAGATATGCGAAAGCGAACGCGTAAAGGCTTTTGTGACGGTAAAATCTTCGGTGCGAATCTTCACGGTTTTGCTCAAATCTTCAACCGTCAAAGATTCCAAAGTCTCGAAAAGCGTCTGCCAGCCCGTTTCCCAAACCTGCATAATGCTTGCACGCGTGTCGTTTTCGGCAACAAATTCCGAATCACGGTCACGGTCATTTTTTTCGCCGTCGGAAGTCAAAAAATCCGAAAACCGCGAACGCAAATTTCCGCCGATATGCTTCGCGATCATCGCCAAAGAATTCGATCCCGCATCGAGCAGCACGAAAAATTCGTCATCCGAAATCTGCTCAAAAGCACGTTCCGCCAATTTTTTATAACTCCGAAATGTTTCAAGAGTTTCCGCCAAATAATTTTTAAGAATTTGTTCGCTCATATTTGTTTTTGCAATTTTATGAAAATTTCAACTGTAGAATTGTCGTAATCTGTTCTACATTCAACATCCATATCTATATCAAGAGGGTAAAACTCCTCTGTTTCATTTATTTTTGTTAGTGCATCTTTTAATTTGCTTAGATTTAATATCTCACCTGCTGTCAAAGAAAAATCAGTAATTAACCTTTTTTCCGTCTCTTCACTGACTCCGACAAAACGAATTTTAGCAACTTTAAACTGCGGTCCTTCTTCAATTTCACCTTTAATATTAACAATTCCATCTATTCCTTCTGTCTGCGGTTTAATAAATTCAGCGTCAAATTCCGCTTCATAATAGATATAACCTTTGTTGTTGTAAATCTCTTTCAGTTTTTCGTAAAAAAAGTTTCGAATTGCTTTTCCGTCAGCAATATCACCCTCTTTTTGCCCCAAGATTTCAAGCAGTTCTTTTTCCGAAAAGACTTTTGCGCCATTTATCTTAATCTCACCGATTCGGTAACGAATTCCTTCGTTGACTTTAATCGTCACAATATATTTATTTTCAGTCATACGGCGACTGATATTAGTGATTTTTCCTTCAAAATATCCTTTGCTGTACATCAAAGAACGTGAGCATTTCTGCGTAATGTAATTATATTTTTGTAAATCAAATCTTTTCCAAAGATCACCTGAACATTCCTTAAAGTTCGATAAATATTCTTCTTCAGAAATATTTATGTTTCCGTCAAAACGAACTTCCAGAAAGTCGATCGGTTCTCGTTTATTAACAGAAAAGCTGAGATTCATTCGGTTTTTGGGAAGTTTTTTACCTAAAACAACCACATCGGCTTTCATATAACCTTGAACGGCAAGCCATTTTTTAAGAATGACTAATACTTCTTCAATTTTTCGAGAGTTGAAAGCTTCACCTACTTTAATATTTACCTGATTTTCACTCAGGTATCTCAATAAATCTCTTAAATAAAGCGCGCCTTCATACGCTTCATACTGACTATCCAGTCCGGTGTATTCAAGCTCGGAAATAATCGTTTTTCCTTCAACAAAATCATTCGATCTTTCGCCTAATACAATTTTATTTTGGGAAGATTGTGAAAATGCGTTCGTTATAAAAAGAAAGGTAAGGAATATTATTGTGATCGATTTTCTGTCCGTCATAAAATCTCCGAGTCGCTAATTTTAGTTGAATTATAAGACCTTTAGAGTTATAGATACAAGAATTTTGCGAAAGGTTTGTTTGCTCAATTAATTATATCCAAAATTTCGGCGATTTATTCGAGTGAATATCTTTCCGTCGCTGAAAGCGACAAATAATATAGCATAGGGTTAAGCGAGTGAAACGAGTGCAACCCTATGTAGTTTAGTAAAAACATTCCGACTCTGAATGAGTCGAACATTTCGGCGAATGATGTTGCTCACTTTCAGCGAGCGGCTTTTTCATTAATTAAACGTAGGGTTTCATTCGCGTTCGCTCATTTCACCCTAAGCTATATTATCGGTCGCTTTCAGCGACAAAAAACAATTATTCTATTCTCAATCAAATCACGCTTTATTCAAAAGTCTCCGAATGTTCCGAGCTAAAAGTTCGTGTGAGTTTTTACATTTCTCAAAAACTCGCACCATTGGTGCGAGTTTAATCAATTTCTGCAACCACTGGTTGCAGTTTTTCATTTTCACAATATGTAAGATAAAAATCGCGCATTCGCCAAATGTTTCGCGGCGAAAATCCGCTCATTTCGGGAAACTCTTTCCGTAAATCCTCAGCCAATTTTTCGACGATGGATTTGCCCCAAGATTCATCTTTTTGGCGTTCGACAATCGTTTTGCCGATGTCCCAATATAACGCGATAAGCTCTTTATTAACCGCTTTCAGCGCGTCGTATTGCGCTTTGCGGACACGTTCTTTGAGGTCGCTCAAAAGTGTTTTGTAATCGTCAGGAATAATTTCTTTCATACAAATATCCGGTAAATATTTTTTCATAATATTTACTTTCTATTCCGCTCTTAGTCAAATATCTGAAAAAGTTTTCGCAAAAACAAAGCCGGAGTTCACCAAAGACTCCGGCTTTTTAATGAGGTCAGGTGCAGTTAGAGTAAAATCAATCAATTTTTCGTGCCGAACGATGAAATCTGGTGATGATATTCGGATCGGGAAACAGCGAAATGCCCGAATTCAATTTGCCTTCGTATTCCAAAGTCGAAAGCACGTAGCGGATGCTTTCGAGCCGCGCTTTGCGTTTATTGTTGGCTTTGACGATGATCCAAGGGCTGAAGCTCGTGTGCGTTTTGCTGAACATCAGTTCTTTATACTGCGTGTATGAATCCCACATTTCCTGCGCCTTCGCGTCGATCGGGCTGAGCTTCCATTGTTTCAAAGGATTTATTTCGCGCGATTTGAAGCGTTTCAATTGTTCTTCTTTTGAAATGGAAAACCAGAATTTGATGAGCGTCACGCCGTCTTCGTAAAGCATATGTTCAAATTCGGGGACTTGGCGCGTGAATTGTTCGTATTGTTCGGGCGTACAAAAACCCATCACGGGTTCGACAACGGCGCGGTTATACCAGCTTCGGTCGAAGAAAACGATCTCGCCGCGATTCGGGAGTTGTTTCACGTAACGCTGAAAATACCATTGCCCGACTTCTTCTTCGGTCGGTTTCGGCAGCGCGACGACGCGCATCGCGCGCGGATTGAGATGCTCGGTAAAACGGCGGATCGTGCCGCCTTTGCCTGCCGCGTCGCGTCCTTCAAAAATGATCGCCACTCGCCGTTTCGTTTCCTGCACCCAACGCTGCATTTTAACGAGTTCGATCTGCAAGTTTTCGAGTTCGATCTCGTATTTCAAAAGCGCGGAAATCTTGCGTGTGTCGATGTCCTTTTCCCGCAGCTTTTCGATAAATCCGTTTTGCGAACGCACCGCCAACAAATCTTCCAGCGTCAAAACCGACGAACGGCTTTCGTCTTCAAAATGTTTAATTTCATTCAACGTGGGATTTGCTTCAAAAATTTCCGTTTCAGGCGTTTCGATCACACCGTTATTCGTTATTTCCGACACTTCCAACGTCTGCAATGCTTGCCTGTCTCCGTTTCCATTTACGCTCATCATAATTTTTCCTCCGTTTTTGTTAAGAAATATCCGGTTTTATTATATTCCTAAAAAACAGATATGTTAATACATTGGAAAGTCTTAAATTATGAATACTTATTTGAAAGTGCGAAAGAAAATTTACTATTTCAAGAGAGAAGATTGAACTACAAACCTTCGACATTTTCTCTGCGCACTCTGCGCCTCTGCGTGAAATCTACAATGTTTTTCGAGTCTTGAACACTGAATCAAAGTTTATATTCACGCAGAGGCGCGGAGAACGCAGAGTTTTTGTTTTACAGTCGGTTCAGCTAAATTATCGTTTTGTATTGATTTCTTTGTTCGGGTGTTTTGCAGTGTAATCTTCGTAAAAATCTTCGATGTAATCCTTCATCCAAAATTGCCACCAGCCGAAACCGAATTTTTTTGCTTCGTCGTTTGCCTGTTTCGCCGTCCAATTTTCGTGCGTGATGCGGTAAACGGCGACAACGGTTCCGGTGCGGTCTGCGCCGCGTTTGCAATGCACGAAAACGGGCTGGTTTTCGGGTTTATCGATCTCGGCGATGATGTCGATGATCTTCGAATCTTTCGGCTCGAACCAGTTGCTTAAAGACGGATTGATAAATTTAATGCCGTTTTTTTCCGCCCAAAGTTTTTCTTTTTCGGTCACATCGCCCGCGCCGCGCAGATCGATGATCGTTTTCACGCCGAGTTTTGCAAGTTCTTTGACACCGTTTTCGGTCGGTTGTGCGCCGCGATACAAAGCTTGATTGACTTGAAAAAGATTCGGCAAATCTTTGTTTTCCGACGCTTTTTGCGCGTTTGAAAAACCTGCCAAAGACAGCCACAGCAAAACCGAAAACGTAAAAAATTTAATTGTTTTGTTCATATTACGAAAAGTCCGACAAACTGAAGTTTGTCATACAAAAATATTCAGCCGATCTTTGAATTGTCGATCAAATAATTATCGGCGATCTCCAAAGCGCGAAAGATGTCTTTGGCAAAATTTCCCTTCCCGATATGTTCGATAAAACCGCTTTTTTTCATCGCTTTAAATACGTTCGGCGAAACGGCGGAAAAGATCATCACGCCGTGATTTTCGCGGACTTCGCGCACCAATTCTTCGAGAATATGAATGCCGCTCGCGTCGATCGTCGGCACGTTTCGCATTCGCAAAATCAAAACTTTCGGTTTGTCTGCGACGATTCTGATTGATTCTTTGAACTGGCTGACCGCGCCGAAAAAAAGCGAACCGTAAATCTCGAAAACCTCAACGCCGTTCGGAATGTGAATCTTTGAAAGATCGCGCGTTTCCGCGTCTTCTTCGCCGAGATTTTGCGTGATCAGATCGGCGTGAGTTTCGTTTGACATTTTCTGCAAAAAGACGAATCCGGCGAGCAGAATCCCGACTTGGATCGCCACCGTCAGTTCGATGAAAACAGTGAGCAAAAAAGTTGCAAGAAGCACCGCAATATCGCCGCGCGGACTTTTTAATAAATGCACGAATTCGCGCCATTCGCTCATATTGTATGCGACGACGAGCAAAACCGCCGCGAGCGTCGTCATCGGAATCAGAGCCGCCCAACGTCCGACAAAAAGAAGTACGAGAAGCAGAAAAATGCAGTGAATGATTGCCGAAACGGGCGTTTTACCGCCGCTTTTGATGTTGGTCGCGGTTCGCGCGATTGCACCCGTTGCGGGAATTCCGCCGAAAATTACGGAGACGATATTTCCCGCGCCTTGCGCCAGAAGTTCCATATTCGAACGATGCCGCGTTCCCATCATTCCGTCTGCAACGACCGCCGAAAGCAAAGATTCGAGCGCACAAAGAATCGCGATCGTGAGTGCGGGCGAAAACATCTGCTGAACCAATTCCCAACTCACATTCGGCAAATGCGGCGACGGCAAAGACGACGGAACGCCGCCGAAGCGCGTCTGAATCGTTTCGACCGGAAGTTGGAAATATTGAACGATAAACGTGGCAAGCAGAATGGCGATGAGTTGACCGGGAATTTTATGCGTAATTTTCGACCAGAGAACGATGATTAAAAGCGAACCGCCGCCGACCGCGAGCGCATACCAATTGATCGTCGCAATATTTTTGCCGTATTCGATCCATTTGGCGACAAAATCAGCCGGAACTTTTTCGATCCTCAAGCCGAGAAAATCGCTGATCTGCGACGAAAAAATTATCAGCGCGATGCCCGAAGTAAACCCGACCGTCACGGGATACGGCACGAATTTCAAAAACGCGCCCATCCGCGCCAAACCCATTATCAGCAAAATCACGCCTGCGATGAGCGTCGCCACCGCCAAACCGTCGTAGCCGTATTTCTGCACGATGCCGTAAACGATGACGATAAATGCGCCAGTCGGTCCGCTGATCTGTGCGCGTGTGCCGCCGAGAACGGCGATCGTAAAACCTGCAAAAATCGCGGTGTAAAGACCTTGTTCGGGTTTCACGCCCGAAGCGATGGCGAGTGCGATCGCCAACGGAATGGCAACGATCCCGACCGTCAAACCGCCGAGCAGATCGCCCTGAAACTGTTTGAGCGTATAGCCTTCACGCAGAATCGTGAAAAGTTTCGGCTCTAATTTTCGATGCATATTTCTAAGAACTGAATCCGCTAGAATCTTACATTATTTAGTCTTTTTTGTTCAGTTCGCGGCGCGGATTTTCGGCGGAAAGCAGCGTCCGAAATTTTTCGCGGAGAAGTTTTTCAGAATTTGAAAGGTTTTCGAGCCAAGTTTCGATCTGCAAAGTATCGGAATTTTGGAGTTTTAAGTTTTGATTGTCGTTTTTCAATAAATCTTCAAAACGATTCATCGAATTGACGAGCAAGTTAATTATTTCCAAACATTTTTCGCAAGTTTCTTCGTCGAGCAAGATTCGATTTTTGCGGAATATTTGATTAAACTCCAGACATTTGAGTTCGGTTTCGGCAAAATGTTCGGCGATCGTCTTGCCCGTTAAAATCAGACGCGATTTCGCTTCGATCGGCGCAAACGTCGAATTACGAAAAAACGTCCGCATCAGCGCAAATTTTGAATGTATTTCGGCGATCGATTCATAAAGATTCAAAACGGCTTCGGCTTCGCGCTCGTGAAAAAGTGAAAAGCGCGTCTGAAATTCATAATTCTGCGCCTGAAGCTGTGATTTATAACTTTCGATCTCCTTTGAAATGTCTTTTTTGTAATCTTCAAGCTCTTTTGAAATCTCTTTTTTATGATTTTCAAGCTTTCGCGCAACCAGCCAACCCGCTACAAAAGGCACGATCAAAGCCGTCAGACTCGGAATGAGAATCTTCGCAAGTTCAAACCAGAAAGCGTTGGTTTGGTAGTTTTGCATAAGCTTGATTTTAACTGATTTTGCCTTTTAAATCAGCGAAAAACTTGTCCGCGAATAAACGCGAAAGAACGCTAAAAAAAATTGAATTTCAACTTT
>DAITPE010000051.1:0-10824 GCA_036833775.1 Pyrinomonadaceae bacterium
TTGTTCGATCGATTTATCGAGTCCTAAAACTGAGGTAGAAAATTTGTCTTCGTCTTTTTTACGTTTCCAAAAAAATGCCATAAATTGATTTCGGATTTTGGATTTCGGATTGCGGATTCAATTTGCGGAAATTCAAAATTCTTATAAAAACCTCTATAAATAATGTAAATATCAAATGTTTGATTATAAAAAAGAAACGCCCGTCAAACAAACGAGCGTTTCTTTAAGTAGTGTCTAAATTTGTGTTTTGCCGGAAAATTATTGAAAAAAGTCAGACAAACTTTAGTTTGTCTTTCGTGGCAACGTCAAAGACAAACTAAAGTTTGTCTGACTTAGTTTTCGAGATGGTTTGCGCTCGAAAGAAACCTGATTATTTTCATTTTAATCGAGTTTAAAATGATTTTAATCGAGATTACGAACATTTTAATCGAGATTAAAGTCTCGATAATCGAGTTTAAAGACTTCTTAATCGGGATTACGAAGAAGATAATCGAGTTTAAAATCATTTTAATCGCGATTATGAAGAAGATAATCGAGTTTAAAGAGAAGTTAATCGAGTTTAGAAACTCTTTAAACTTCATTACGAACTCTTTAATCGAAATTATGAAGTCTTTAAACTTCAATTCGAAACATTTAATCGAAATTATGCGAGTCTGCTACGATTTCCGATCAGGACTAGACCACTTAGTATTATAAAGATTATCAGTAAACCTTTGACATAACCCCAAAACCACTCGGTTTTAACTTCATTTTCGAATTCCATCATCGTCGGGTCGTATTTGTCGTAATTGTTTTGTTTAGAGTTATTTTGGTAAAGATAATAGCTGGGATTGTTTTTTGTGTTGAACGCTATTTTTTGCGCCTTATAGCTGTTTAATCTGTCCTGCGCCGTTTGCTGTCCGCTCAGATTGGGTTGTGAATTTTTTGAATAATCACTGTAACTCATCCAGCAATACGACAGAATCGCCGAAAATATCAAAACAAAAAACAGTTGAAACGGCAGCGAAAAATTGTTTCCGAATTTTTGCGACTCGATTTCGCGTTCTCTTTCGTCGCGCTGTTTGCGTTTAAATGTTTGATATGAGCGTTCGTTCTTTTCGCGTTCGGTATAAACTCTTTGCGGCGGCGCAGGTCGAAGTTGTGTTAAAACCCTCTGTGGCTGATCCGCTCCGCCATCGACAAAAGCCGGTTCAATTTTGCTGATATATGACTTATTTCCTTCGCGCATCGCATTTACGAGCAGCGGAACTTCATAAATCTTCAACCAGCGCAAGCTGTCGCGCCGGACATTAGTTTCGGGTGAAATTTTACCCTCGATTAGTGAATTGACCAGATCGTCGAATTGAATCTGCGCGATCATTCCGTTTATTTCAATTTCCCAACTAATAATTTCTTTGTTCATTATGAGTATTTAATTTCTGTTTAGTTTGAATTTATCGGCGTTTTTGAAGATCGCGTAACCTAAAATGCAGGAAAAAACGCAGGAAATGTAAAATGTGATGAATCCTGAAAGAAACATTGCGGGAATATTTCCCATTCGCGGCAGATTAAACGGCGAAAGAATGAGATTTAACATAAAACTCATCATTCCCGAAAAGATACCTAAAAGCACACACATCAAAAGGATTTTCACGTAATCGAACCCGAAAGTTTTGATCGTGTCCCAGACGACCAACGGATTGATCGTCGCTCTGAAAGTTTGCGTATAACCCGCCACCGCGCAAGCCGCCGGAAAAAAGAGCAGACCGAAGATCAACGCGACGATTCCGAGCAAAACGAACGGCAAAGCCTTTGTCACCATTTGCGTGATCATTGCGGTTTGTTCGGCTTTTGATGTTTCCGGCGATTTTCCGATGGTTGATTCAAGTTGCGCTTTACGATGCTGATTGATGAGTTCGTTTGCTTGCCTGACTTCTTCTTCAGTATCGACGTAGCCGTTCGGATTTTGATTTACGCTCGCGCTTCTGTTTTCCTCGTTTTCCAACAATTTTTTCACTCGTTCGGATTGTTCCGCCGTATCGATCCCGTTTTGAAATTGCTGTGTCTGCGGCATTCCTAATTGATTCGGAGAAACTTGTTTGGTCACACTCGAAATCGTTATGTATGCACCGATTATAACAATTAAAATCAGCGGACCGAACGAAACCAAATATGCGCCGAGGCTCAGAAAAAACGGATGAATACAATCGTCCCAAAGCGAAAAATCATCGAAACTCGGCATAAAGTTCGTTTCGAGTTTTCCCTGCGAAAAATTGTCGATCGTGTTTTTCAAAACGCCGAACGTCATCATATTTGCGAGCAAAAAGCAGAACAATGCTGCGCCCATCATAAAAAATCCGCCCATTGCGCCCGCATTTTGCCCGATCGTAAAAACGCTGAACATCAATGCGCCGAGAAACAAGCTCGTCTTGAATTTGAACGGATGCGTGACCGCTCTGCCGAAATCTCCGAAACCGAAAGGCTCGTTTGCATAATTCGGCAAAACGGCTTTTTGTGCCTTTTCGAGTTCCTTGAAAGATTTGCACATCGCGCCGCACATCGAGCAGATTTTCACGTTTCCGCCGTAAGATTTGACGCAAACCGGACAAAACGAATTTCCGCATGTTTCGCAATAAAAAACTGCCGCAACATTGTCGTGAATACAGCAATTTGCGGAAATCTGCGGTTCGACGGGCGGAATTTCGACCGTGTGATTAACTCTTTCGAGCGAATTCGCAAAGTTTCTGAATTCGGTGTAATAACCCGATTGTCCATTCGGCGTTATTTTTTGCGGCGGAATTTGTTGAAAATTATTCGTTTCAATAGCAATAGTTTCGCTATTTTCACTTTTCGTCGTACTCGTAACGACCGGCGGCGGCAAACCGTTGTCTTTGGCATTAAAAAACGGAATCAGCGACGGAACTTTTTGCGCCTGAATCCAGCGCAGATTTCCGCGCCGAACCATATCTTGCGGAAGCAGCGAACCATCGTTGATCCACTGCGTCAATTCTTCAAAACTCGATTCGTAAATCTGTCCGTTTACATCTGTTTGCCAAATTTCGTTCTGGTTTTGCATAAATCCAATCTCCAATTTCGGATTTTATTTTTTCATTTGGGTTTAACGGCGACCGACAATTAACCAAAGCGAGGCTACTAACGCAGTAAATGAAAGGAAAAACGTAAAAATAAAGCTATTATATGACTGAGTAGCACGGTAGTTTTCGAGAATCTTCGTTCGTTCCTCTTCGTGTTTAGTTTTGATTAGTGCGCCTTCTGTAAAAAAATACACAATATTTTCACGATCCAAAACTTTTTCTTGTATTTTTTCAAATTCTTGTACTTCTTCAAAATGCTTCTTTTGTTCTTTCTGTTGTTCAAAATACCCGTTTGGAAACTCCTTGAGCAGCGGATTGCAAGGTATTTTTTGACCATCACCATTTCTGCAGATTTTCACGGTCGTACCGGGTTCAATGGATGTTTTATTTATATCTTTAAGATTAAACTTCGGTTTGTTTGATTCCTTTGAACGATTTTGCAAATTCTGCGCATCCAAATATTCGGATTTATACTTTTCATCTAATGAAACGATTTCCGGCAAGGCATCTTCTACTGTCTTATTCGGTGAATAAAATTGATATGCCCACAGATACGCTATAACGCTTGCACTTAAAACTGAAATGATCGCAATCGAAAATAGTCCCATTCCTTTTCTTTTCGTTGTCTCGACAACATCGGAAGGAAATCTTTGAACATATTGCGGTTGGTCAAAATTGTTGGTCGTTGACGGAGCAAAATTGTTTTCGGAATTATTGAGCGGAAAAGCTTGCGGTGGATTTGTAAAATTTGCCGTTGTTTTGCCGATCGAAATGCATTTTGCGCCGCACATCGGACAGAGTTTTTCGGGATTGTATATCGGAGAAATACAGCTTTCACAAAACGAATTTACGCAAGTTTCGCATTTATACGATGGTTCGCTTCCGGTATGAATCGCGCATTTATGGGCATTATTCTGATTTGTGGCGTGATTCGTCACCGAAACCATTATCAACGGCGGCGGAAAACCGTTTTCTTTGGCGTTGAAAAACGGAATCAAGGGCGGAACTCTGCGTGCTTCGATCCAACGCAAATTTCCGCGCCGAACTTTGTCATTCGGCTGGAGTGAGCCTTCATAAATCCACTGTGTTAAGGCTTCCAAATTAGATTCGTAAATCTGTCCGCCGACTTCGGCTTGCCAAACTTCGTTTAAATCCGGTTGGTTCATATTCAGTTTGAGTATTTAAGCTATTTTCTTTACAACTGTGATGCCTTTGTCATTTACATTTTTCGGCTGATTCGATTTCAATTTCACAACTCCGATTCCGATCTGACCTTCCATACAAGCTTCGATCAGAGCATCGACAACCTTTGCATCGTAACGCGAGCCGACAAAACTTTTAATTCTTTCGAGCGAATCCTGCAAACTCATTCCTTTTGAATAAGGTCGATCGATCGTCATGGCATCGAAAGTATCGGCAACTGAAACGATCTTCGCTTGCAGCGGAATATCTTTATCGATCAAACCTTGCGGATAACCTTGACCGTTGACCATCTCGTGATGCATATACATTCCGGGCAAAAAATCCTGCATCGCCGGAATATTTTTCATAATTTTGAAGCCTTGCTGCGGGTGAGTTTTCATAATTTCAAACTCTTCGTTCGTCAGCGCGGCAGGTTTTTTCAAGATCGAATCGTCGATCGCGATTTTTCCGACATCGTGTAAAAGTGCGCTGATGCGTAGTTTTTCGAGTTCGTCTTCGCTCATTCCGAGCCGCATTCCGATCGCTACCGAAACGCGTGAAACTCTTTCCGAATGACCGCGTGTGTAACGGTCTTTGCCGTCGATCGCGGCGGCTAAGGCTTTCACCGTTCCGACGAATAATTCGCGATTTTCTTCGGCGGCTTTGGCGAGCTTTTGAATATGTTCTTCGACATTGTCGGTCATCACATTGAAAGCTTTGCCGAGCATTCCGATCTCGGTAATGTTTTTAGTTTCAACGCGATGCGAAAAATCTCCGGCGGCGATTTTCTGCGCGGCAGACGACAATTTCAACAGCGGAAGCGTGAGTTGGCGCGAAAGCGCAAGACCGATTATTAACGCAAACGCGGCAAACGCAAGACTGATAAACCAAGTTTGCTGACGCATTTCGCCGACCGATGCGAGAGCTTTGTTTTCATCCTGCATCGTAATCACGCCGAAATTCGAGTTTTTACCGAAACTGACCGTCGAATACGCGCCGATCATTTCGTGTTTTTCGTTATTGTATTCCGCCGAAAAAGGAACTAAAGCTGACTGAATTTGACGATTTGATTCAAGCCATTCCTGCACGATCCGCAAATATGTCAGCGATTTTTGATTTGCGACCAAATTTGAATCAGGATGAAAAACCGCGCGTCCTTTATCGTCAACTGCAAAGACGATCGGCAAGCCTGATTTCCAAAGTTCGTCTTCGCTCGTATCCTTCACGCCTACGATGTTTCGCGAAACTTCTTTCAACGAAACGATCGCCGTCACGATCGCCGAATTTTGATTATTCAAAACGACAGGCGAACTGATCGTGATGACGATTTCGTTGCTCGATTTTAATTTTTGCGGTTGTCCGAAAACGAGTTTTTGAGTGCCGAGATTTGCCGCCGATTCTTGTGCAATAGTTTCGATCTCTTCTTTTTTGATCGCTTCCGAACGAAAAACTGACAACGATTCGGTGTCGATCGGCTTCATATAAAGCGCGATGAGATTCGGATTTTCCTTTAATGTCGATCCCAAAAGCTGTTCGGTTTGCGGCGAAGACAAAATCGCAAAATCGTTTGAAAGTTCCAAAGCCTTTACAAAACTTTCGACCAGATCGCTGTAATGCTGCCCGAACATTTCGAGCTGACGCGCTTTTTCCTGCACTAGTTGAGTTTGGTATCGGTTTTCGACCGCACGAAGTTCTTTCGCGCTTCGTTCGGACAAAAACCAACCCGTCAAAACGAGCGGCACCAAACCGACTAGCAAAAGCGTAGCGATAACGAAAAATATTAAACTGATTTTCTTTTGTTTCTGAGGCATTTTTTGAAAAATTGGGAACGCGAAGAATTTCGCTACATTGATTTTAGACTAAAACACATAAATTGGTCAACATCTTTTAACTATTGAGTTTATTGTTTTTCGTAAATTCTTTTGCAACATATTTCAGAGTTTTATCGTCTATTTGTCTTCGCTTTTGTTATCATTCAATAAAGATTCGTTTATAATTTCAATCAATGTCCCCTGAGCTTTGGCAAAAAATTGAATCGGTTTTTCAATCCGCTCTCGATATTTCACCCGAAAAACGCAGTGAATTTGTCGCCGTCGAATGCGGGGATGATTCTGTTTTAAAAAAGGAAGTCGAAAAACTGCTCGCCGATTACGATTCTGCCGAAAGCTTTATCGAATCGCCTGTTTGGACTGACAGCCATTTTCTGAATTCTTCGGCGAAAAAAATCATTTCAAAATCGCTCGACGAAGAATCGAAAGAATTTCACGAACACACGTTTATCGGCAAAAAGATCGGTTCATTCAAAATTACGGATGAAATCGGGCGCGGCGGAATGGGCGCGGTTTTTCTTGCGGAACGCGCCGACGGCGAATTTTCCCAGAAAGTTGCGATCAAATTAATCAAACGCGGAATGGATTCGGATTTTATCGTCCGCCGTTTTCGTCACGAACGCCAGATTTTAGCTTCGTTCGAGCATCCGTTTATCGCGCGTTTATTGGACGGCGGAACGACCGAAGACGGACTTCCGTATTTCGTGATGGAATATATCACGGGCGAAACGCTTTACAATTACGCGGACAAAAAACGTCTGAATCTGACCGAACGATTAAAACTTTTCCAAAAAATCTGTTCGGCAGTTTCTTACGCGCATGAACGCCAAATCATTCACCGCGACATCAAACCGAGCAATATTTTGGTGACGAAACACAATTCGCCGAAACTTTTGGATTTCGGAATCGCAAAAGTTCTCGATCCCGATTTGATTCACGAATCGATCAATCCGACGGCTTCGCTGATGCGTTTGATGACGCCTGATTACGCTTCGCCCGAACAAGTTCGCGGCATCGAAGTCACGCCTTCAAGCGATATTTACAGTCTCGGGATTTTGCTTTACGAGCTTCTCACAGGTCATCGACCGTATAATTTTGCCGGACGCGCTCTGCATGAAGTTTCGCAAGTAATTTGTGAAGTCGCGCCGGAATTGCCGAGTAAAATTATCGAGAAAAACGAAAATCTTTTGCCGCAATATTCACAATCAGCCGATCTTTTTGCGGTTTGCAGAAATTCGACTCGAACGGATTTAGCCAAAGAATTGACCGATAATCTCGATAATATCGTGATGAAGGCTTTAGCGAAAGATGTTTCGGAACGATATTTGTCGGTTCAGGAATTTTCCGAAGATATTTCGAGACATCTGCGCGGACAGGAAATTCAAGCGGAAATATTTTCGCCGAAAAGCGATGTAAAGAAACCTTTTAATCAGCCTCAAACCGCGAAATCTTTGGCGGTTTTGCCATTCAAATTTCTCAATTTGGTTGACACACAAGACACGGGCGACAAATTTCTCGGTGTCGGTTTGGCTGATGCGTTGATCACTCGCTTGAGCAAAGTCCGCAGTTTTGTCGTGCGTCCGACAAGTTCGATCTTGCAGTTTCGCGAAGAAATGACCGATCCGATCGAAGCCGGAAATAACTTACACGTCGATTTTCTGCTCGACGGAAGCATTAAAAAAGCAAATAATCGTTTGCGAATCACGGTTCAACTTTTGAATGTTGCGGAAAATTCCACGATTTGGGCAACCTCGATCGACGAAACAATTACCGATGTTTTTGCACTTGAAGACACGATCGCCAACAAAGTTATCGAAGTTTTACTGCCGCAATTGACCGGAAATGAACGCGAAGAATTTTTCAAACGCGGAACCGATTCACCCGAAGCATTCGAGCATTATCTACGCGGTCGTTATTATTTCAACACTTTTACCGAAGAAGGTTTGGCGAAATCTTTCGTCAGTTTTCACAGCGCGATCGCCGCCGATCCAAATTACGCGCGGGCTTACACTGGACTTGCGGATTATTACAATTGGCTCGGAATCATTGGCGTTTTGCCGCCGCAGGAATGTTTTCTGCCCGCGATCGAAGCCGCGACGAAAGCCGTCGAACTCGACAATTCGCTTTCCGAAGCCCACGCAACTCTCGGTTTTTCGCTCCACGCAGGAAATTACGATTGGGGAAAAGCCGAACATCATCTGAAACGTGCGCTCGAACTTAATCCGAACAATGCCGACGCTTTCGTTTGGTATTCGATCGTTTTATACACGCAAGGAAGATTTTCCGAAGGTTTGGATTATGCGCGTCGCGCGATCGACATCGATCCGCTCACGCCGTTTAATCATCATAATTTAGGTTGGGGATTTTATTTTGCCAGACGTTTTGAAGAAGGCATCAAGCAATATAAAGAAGTTATCAAAAATTTCCCCAATTACATTTTCGGGCATTACGGTTTGAGCAAAATTTACCGTTTTATCGGCAAATCGAAAGAATCTCTCGACGAAGCGATCGAAACGAAGAAAATATTCAACGACGGAATTTTTTCGCTTTCGGCAGAAATCGAAAGTCTTGCCGCCGACGGACAAATGTCGGAAGCGAAAAATAAACTCACAAAATTGTCGGAAATTGCCAAAACGCGCTTTGTTTCGCCTTACAATTTAGCTTTGATTTATTGTTATTTGAAGGACAAAGACAAGGCTTTGGAAAAACTCGAAGAAGCACTTTCGATCAAAGAAGCTTGGCTGAATTGGGCTGGTGTCGAGCCGACTTTCGATTTGATTCGTGAAGAAGACAGATTCCATTTAATACTCGAAACCATCGGTTACGACGTGTTTTTCCATAATTTTTCGGCAAGCCGCAATAATATTCAGGAAGTTTCGCCCGAAACCGTCGGCATCGAAAACGGGCAAAACACACAAAATCTGAAATTGCCCGATATTCTCGATTCGACGACTTTGTTTTTGAACGAAAACAAAGAAACGAAAGAACCCGAAAAACCTAAAAGATCAAGGAAATTGCTTTATGCGGCAATTGCTTTGACGACGCTTTCGATTTTGATCGTCGCGGCGGTTTACAAAGGGATTTTGACGTTTGAAGTAAATCGCGGAAATCGTATTTTGAACAGTAATTACCAAACTCCGACGATCGTTGTTCTGCCGTTCAAAGCCGATAACGCCGAACAAATGAATCTCGGCATCGGACTTTCGGACGATCTGACCAGAAAACTCGGAATCATCAAACGCCTTTCGGTGATCGCCGCAAGTTCGGGGCGAATCGTTGCCGAACAACCGATCGAACAGATCGGCACTTCGTTGAATGCGGGTTTTGTGATTCGCGGAAATTTCACGAAAAAAGGTAATAATGCGACGATTTCCGCCGAAATGATCGACACGCGGCGCGGCGAACCGATCTGGAAGGAAGATTTCACTTCGGCGGACGGAAATCTTTTCGCGCTGCAATCGAAACTCGCCGAAAAGGTTTGGCAATCGCTCGGCATCGATCCGCTTCCGGTCGAGCGCGAACAGGTTTTGAAAAGCTACACGCAAAATCCGTTGGCTTATGAACTTTATCTTTTGGGCAGTTATCAAATGACGAATCGTTCGCCCGAAGATTTGAAAAAAGCCGTTTCCGCTTTTGCCCAATCGCTCGATGCCGATCCGTATTTCGCTCCGGCTCACGCGGGGCTTGCCGACGCTTACGTTTTGATGAATCTGTATTTTATAAAACCACCCGAAGATTCTTACCGTAAAGCCGAAGAAGCCGCGAATAAAGCACTTTCGATCGACGAAAATTCGGCTGAAGCGCACACTTCGCTCGGCTACATCAAATTCTTCAACAACCGCGACCGCTCAGGCGCAGAACTCGAATTTCGCCGCGCGATTCAAATCAATCCGTCTTATGCACAGGCGCATCATTGGTTCGCACTCGCGTTGATGGCGTTGAATCGTCCGCTCGAAGCCGTCAGCGAAGCGCAGGCTTCCGAAAGACTCAATCCGCGCGCGCCGATCACGAAAACCGCCGTTTGTATGGCAAATTATTACGCCAAACAATACGAAGAAGGATTGAAAGCCTGCGATGAAGCGATCGCCATCAACGACAATTTCGTTCCTGCCTACAAAACGAAACGCTGGATTTACACGGCGTTGGGCAATTATGAAAAAGCGCAATCGGCATATCAAAAAGAATATACATACTACGGCGGCAACAACGAACCCGGCTGGATGCCCGTCAAAATTCAAGTCGAAGCTTTGAACGGAAACAATCAACAGCTTATTGCCGATCTCGACAAAGCCGTCCAAAACGAACAGGTCAAAGACAATCCGCACGCCTACGCCGAAGAGATCGCGCTTGCCTATAATCTGCTCGGCGATAAAGATAAAGCTTTGACGTGGCTCGAAAAAGCCGAAGTTTCAAAGAACCACAAATTCAACTTCATCAAATCAGAACCGCGTTTCGCCAATCTGCAAAACGAACCGCGTTTTCAGGCTTTGCTCAGAAAGCTGGAAAACAAGCCGAATTGAGCGAAAACGACTTTTTTTTGAACGCGGATTTGGCAGATTAGGCGGATTATTTCAGATATTTTTATAAAAAAATCTGTTCCATCTGCTTGATTCGCCCGATTCGCGTTCAATTTTTCGATAGAGTTTACTGTTTTTTAGTTTCAAACTGTTTCTTAAATAAACTCGCGTCCGAACCTTTGGAACGAGCGTCCGAACCTTTGGAACGAGCGTCCGAACCTT
>DAITPE010000051.1:10924-15460 GCA_036833775.1 Pyrinomonadaceae bacterium
CGTCCGAACCTTTGGAACGAGCGTCCGAACCTTTGGAACGAGCGTCCGAACCTTTTTCACTCCGTGAAAAAGGTTCGGAGCACTTTGGATTTTTATTTCAACGCGTTATTCCACGTTGCGATGACGACTTCCTGCTCGAACGCCGATGTATTTTCGAGCTTTAGTTTCCAAGTTCCGCCCGTGACGTTTTTATCGACATAGATCGAACGAAACCAAGCGTTTGCCTGCGCCGTTTTCGTTAAGTTTTTGCCGACAACAACACTTTTGTCGTTGAAAAGCGTCGCCGAAACTTGGTTCGAAGCCATAAACGTCAAGCCGAAATCTAATGCTTGTTCGACCGGAATTTCGATTTCCGTTGCAGAATTCGCCGCGATCTTCACGGACTTTGCAAACGCCGGTTTCAGATCGTTTGATTCGATCGCGCGATTGTTTGGAAGATTCGTGTTGAACGACGCGTTTACGAAATTTACGTTCGCATCATACAAACCCGTCCGATTCGGAATTTCGGGCATTTCTGGATTGTGATCGCCGCACGGACCCACCGCCAGACGCGGTTTGACGAAGCTCGAAAAATCGCTCGTTCCCGTCAGATCGGTGTGAATGCTCTTCGATTCGGCATTGTCCTTGATGATCCATTTTGCCGAAGGCACGGAAACCACACCGTCGTTCCAAACAACCGAATTACACATCGTCGGCAGCGGATTTCCTGCCAAAACCGAGAATTTCACGCCTTTTCTTTGTGTATTAACACGATTGAAATTCGCCACATATTCCTGCTGTAATTGGCGCACGGCTTCGACATTTTTTCCGACCATTTCAAACGCAACCTGCATTACATCGGCGCAAGGCGAGCCTTGATTCGGCGTTCCGAGCATCACCAGATGCGAAACTTTCGGACGCATATCGGGCGTGTTTTCGGGCATAATCTGCGAAATGTAGTAGCGCGAAATCAAACCGCCGAGCGAATGCGCGACGAGATCGACGTGCCAAGCGTTGCGGTCTTCCTGCGCGTATTTGATGTATTTTTCGAGTTCGCGCGCATTTTCCGCGATCGATTTCGTCGGATCGGTTGACATAAATGCGCCGCCCGTATTCATCACACCTTTCGACGGATTTTCACCAACCGCAAAAGCCTTCCAATCGTAAGAATGCGAAGTCGTCAAAATATTCTGCCAAGTTTCAAAAGCCTTCCAATTGCTCCAAAGTCCGTGAACAAGCACGACAGGTTTCGGCGCGACTTTGAGATTTTTCGTCATTTCGTCAGCTTTTTTGTAGTTTTCCCAAACTTCCGCCTTGATGCGCTGAACCAGACGCGGACGACCGTCATCGAACCAAGCATAACCCGAAGAATCCCAGAGCATTTCGATCTCGCGCTCTTCGCCCGGTTCTAAACGAATCGAAAAAGTTTGATCTTTCAGCGGTTGATCGGGTCTTGCGCCGTCCCATTTATCGCCTTTGTAAGTTTCTTTCAGATAAACTTCGGCAAATTTATCTTCGCCCGAAGCATTTAGAACTTTCGCTTTGATTCGCACCCAATTTCCGTCAATCGTGCCTTTTTGCTCAACGATTTCATGCCAATCGTCCCAATTCGGAAATTTCATATCTTCAAATTTCAGATCGGTAATGCGAAGTTCCGCGCCGCATTTTTGCAGATTCCAAGTGATCGTTTCGGTGACGTTTTGCCAAGTTTTCGAATATGAACCCGAAAGTTTGTTCGGGTTTGCCGGATCGACGCGGTGCGTGCCGTCCGAAGTCAGCGAATTTCCGTCAACTGTCGTCTGCGTCGGCGGCATTGTGAAACTTTTTCCTTCTTTCGGCACGCATTGACCGCTGAAAGTCGATTTTTCCGAACCCGACGTTTCGCCCTTGATCGACGGCAAGCCGACGCTAACGGAATATGTTCCGTCCGTATTTACGCCGACCGAAACATTTGCTTCTTCACCTGCCGCGTTGCTTTTCGTTTCGGATTTTGAAATGCTTTCGCCGCGCATATCCTGCCAGGTTTTCCCGCGATCGCACGAATTTTTCTCGATTGCGGTAATTTTTTCGGTCGATGAAAACGAATGATTGATTGTCGCTCGACCAACGCTCGAACCGTTTCTTTCGGGCGATTCGATCACGGCGACCTGCGCGTTGTAATCGTATTTCATCTCCCAATCGCGCGTGTCCTTTCCGCGATTCGAAACGCGATCGACGGTTTTATTGTCAGACATACTTTGCGTCCGTTTATAAACTATCGAACCCGTCCACGCGCCCGAACATTTCGGTGCAGTTGCGGCTTTTTTATTCGCCGCCGTCTTTTGCGCAAATGCCTGAAAACTGCCTGTAAAAATGCTCAGAATTACTGCAAATGTATAAATTTTGTATGAAATATTTCGATGTTTCAGCATCTTGTTTCTCCGCTCTTTTGGTTTCGAGAAATTGATTCCCGCTTTCTAACGCGCAAGTTTTCAACAAAAAATGTCAGCAAAAAGAAAAAAGAGCGACATTTTATCGCTCTTTCTTCAACCTTCCTTGTGTTCTCGATAATTATTTTGCCGAACTGACAATTGCTTCCGCCGCTTGTTCGACGACGGGCGAGATGATGTCTTCGCCTGCCGATTTCGCTTTGGCTTTGAATTGTTTCGTCAAAACCGCTGCGCCACTCGTTTGCTTCATCGAAATATCGAGCGTGATTTCGTCTTTCGGCTTGACGTTTGCCGAAGCCTGTCCTGCCGAAACGATCGATTGCGTCGCAACTTGTCCCGCGACGTTTCCGACCGTGCTTCCCGTGTGTCCGATTCCCGTTCTGCCGACACCTTGCGCGATCGCTTGCCCAAGCATTCCGCCGAAACCGCCGCCGCCTTTTTTATGCGAAACCGTCGCCGTCAGAACGAAATCGCAATCTTTTTGCTTCGCTTCGTTTTCCAACAAAGTTTGCAGTTTTGCGTCGAGAACAACAATTTCAACTTTAGTTCCCTTCAAATATTCGCTCAAAGTATTTTGAACCGCCGCCGCGAGATCAGCCGAAGTAATTCCTTCGCCGACCGAACCCGCTTTTACCGAAACTCCAATGCGAACCGTTCCGGCTTTTTTCGGTCCGACCGCCGAATTTGCCGATGAAGTTGTCGGCATATTCATTCCCGAACTCGTCGATTTTCCCGTGTTCGGCAAGCTCATCGAAGGCGAATTTGATGTTGAACTCGAAGATGAACTCATATTTCCGTAATTCGACGCCGCATACATTTGCGATGCATCCGAAACTTCTTTATATCCTTGCGGAACGTCGAAAAGTTCGGCATTCAACGTCGCTTTCGAAAGCTCGACCACTTCGTTGACGATCGACATCGATTCTTTGCCGTTTTCGTCGAACATCGTCATTTTTTCATAAACCGGATAACCGCGTTTCGCCGTTCCGTTTTGCTTCATCGAATATTTATCCTGACAACCGCCTTTTGCAGTTTGCGGATTGTAAGAACGATATTGATTCGTGTCGCAATCGAGAACGAATTCGGCATCTATATACCAACCGTCCATCTGCATTTTCGAATTGTTTTTGTTGCAGGCATCGGGCGACGAAACGGTTTCCATCGTGATAATTAAATGTTTCGCCTGAAAACCGAACATCTGTTTTCGTTCGCCAGTGTCTTTAACCGTCACGGTCGTCGTCACGGTTCCGCCTGCACGAACAACCCCGTCAGATTTAACATTTGTCGGTTTCGTCGCTGCGGTCGTTTCGGTTTCGTATTGATTGATAATGTATGTTTTCGTGTTCGGATTTATTTGAACTCCGCGATGCAGATCGCACTGCGTGATGTTTATCATCATCCCGCTCATCGTTTCGGTTCGCTGGCGTTTGCCTTTGATATAAGTTGTATTTTCATAGGACTGCCCGCTCATCGTCTGTTTAGATTTGATCTTTACATCCGCAAAAGCCGTCGTAGCCAAACTCAAGATTAAAATTGCAAATAAAATATAGTTTTTCTTCATTGTTACGCTCCTTTTGATTCCTGCGAAATTTTCGCTTCTATTAACTAACGCGGAAAAATTTGCGATTTCGTCTCAAGTTTTTTTGAATGTTTTGAATTTTCAAATATAATCACCAAAGTATGAGCCAAAACACAGCCCCTGAAATCACGCGTTTGCTGATCGAATTGACCAACGGAAACACCGAAGTCGTTAATTCTCTTTTGCCTTTAATTTACGATGAATTAAGAAGTTTAGCGGGAAATTATCTGCGCCGCGAACGCGTCAGTCACACGCTTCAACCGACCGCGCTCGTTCACGAAGCTTATTTGAAATTGATTGATCAAAAACAGGTAAAATGGCAAAACCGCGCACATTTTTTCGGCATCGCGGCAAATATAATGCGGCGTATTTTGGTCGATCACGCCCGCAAACATACTGCCGAAAAACGCGGCGGAGCAGCGGAAGTTTTGCCGATCGAAGAAGAAATTCTGGTCGTTTCAAACGAAAAATCGGCGGAATTATTGGCTTTGGATGAAGCCTTGGAAAATCTCGAAAAAATGGACCCGCAAAAAGCGAAAATCGTCGAAC
>DAITPE010000052.1:0-15448 GCA_036833775.1 Pyrinomonadaceae bacterium
CTCGAAATTCTCAAAAGCATTCCACGGAATCCATTTATATTCGCTCGTTCCCCAGACGGTTTCGCATAAAGTAAAGCGAAAGCTGAATTTATTGAGCGCGTGATGCGCCTGACTCGCGGCACGCATCAGCTTCCGCCGATATTTGTCGGGTAGCAGCCCGGCTCGCGGCGGACTAAGACGCACCGCGCCTTGCGCCGGCAATTCGACTCCAAGTGATTTCCATTCGATTTGCCGCTCCAGAGTGCTGAAACCGCGACAATCAACATTAAGAAAAATGCCTTCGGTTTCAAGCTGCGATAAATCGAATGGCATCGTTTCAACTTCCCCCGCTGAAATGCCAAGATTAACCGCCGCCTTTTCTTTTTTGTTTTGCAAACGGCTTAAAATCTCTGCGACAGGCGGCGATTTTTTGGTTTCGCTTTCAGTTAGTTGTGGCAGAGCGTCTGCACTTTGTTGATCTTCCGTAACCGCTTTTTTGTTGAGAAAATTACTCAAAATCGAAGTCGCCGAGATGGGTTGCGGTTGATTATTTATCGGGATTTCCTGATTCGTGTTCATATTGTTTGCTGACCGCTTAATTTTCTCCTGAGTGAGTCAACCGCCGCGCTCCAACTTCCAATGCTTCAAGCATCTGCTGAAATTTTCCTGCTTGAAATAAAGGTCGCGCTCAACGGTTAATCCGTGAATATTGATTTCTTCGAGCTGTTTAAGAGTAAAATAGCCCCATTCTTTTTCCAGTCCGATGACATAACCGTAAAATAGAAAATCGTTACCATTCGCTTCGCCTTCGGTCACGAACCACGTCCAATTTCCCGCCGGAAAAAAGAATTTTATGTAAACGAGTGGGTCGTCGGTTTTTTCTTGATCGTGAAGTTTTGGCAGTTGGTTTCTCAAGTCGGTAGGTAATAATTCCATCATAAATTTTGTAATCTTCGGGTTTCAAAACAAGCTCGGTTGTGCCGATGAATTTTCCGCTGATTTGCCGGTTACTTTATTAAAAATCGTCTGCGCCAAATCAGATTGCCATTTCGGAGACTGAGAAATCGGTTCGGAATTCTTGATTTTTGCAGGTTGTTTGATTCGCTCTCGGCGTTTGGATTCTTCTTTTTCGGCGATAATCCTTTCAGTTTCTTCGCGGTAAATCCAGCAAGTTTGAACTGCTAACTTTGCTTTGAGCCACACCTTTAATTTGCCGTGTTTGGCAATTACAGAATCAGGCTCGTATGTTATTTGCTCGATTTCATCAGCAAGCTCGCCGCACATCTCACAAACGCGTTCATTTGCAGTTGAAAGATTGATCCATTCCGGCATCCGAAGGGCAAAATCCACCAGATAATAAACACAAGTAGTGAGTGCGTCTTGGTGTCTCAGATAAATACTCGGTTCATATTCACTTCCGGCGTTGGTAACTTCTTCGTCGAGTTTGACCACGTTCCAATCTTCGGGCGGCAGTGGCTTTTTTTTGATTAACGCCGCGGCAAGCATCCGGTAAAGTTCGTCACGGGCGTAAAGTTTAGACTGCTCCATTTGATTGACGGCGGCGTTTAGCTTTCGGTCTGCCTGTATCCGCCTGTTTTAAGGCTTCAGATAAGTTCGTTGGCGTGCAGTAACTCGACCGGCTCGTTCCCGATTCGAGGTCAAAATAGGTAGCGAAGCGGCGCAGAGAATTTGTCAGCACTAACTCGGCGAGAATTTCGCCAATTTCAACCGCGACGCGGCTGTTAATGTTCAGACTTTGTTCGCCGCGCATTATTCTCTCGGCGCACGACATCCGTTCGGCATTTTCTCTCGGCGACGGAATTTCCTGATTTTCGAGCAGTTCGGGATGAATAACCGACGGCGCAGGCAGTTTTTTGCAAATTGTCGAACTCGAAAAATGATTTTCCGACTTTTCCCTTTTGACTTCCGAGCCGATTAAAACCTGCCCCGATGATTTGCCGTTTCCGCCGTCAATCCACCAAAATTCAGGCGCATTATGAGAGTTATATTTATTGGCTTCTTCAAGCGAGCGGTGAATCTCGCGGCGGGCTAAATGATTGTCAACACAGCCGATTAAAACTGTCAGTTCCTTGTAACCGTTCCGGCTTGGCTTGATATGTTTTTCGTAAAAGAGTTTTTCGTTCGCGTAAGCAACTTCCAAGCCCCATGCGAGCGTGATTCTTTCTGCCAAAGTTTGCGCCTTAAACCGCCCGATTTCCGCCGCGCAAAAATTACTGCGCGGAATATTACCGCTTTCCACAACGTCCGGGTCAATAATGGTGATATTAACCGCTTTGCCGATTCGCCGCAGTTCAAACGCTACGCGCGCCAAATTCATCACCGCGAAAGAACCCGTGCCGCCTGTTCCGATCAGATAAATTTTCAGTTTTGTAAACTCTTTCGGCAAAATCCGCGCGGCATTGGCAAAACTTAAATCAAGATTCATAATTCGCTTTTTTGATGGATTGCTCAAATCTGTTTAAATCAAGAAAACCCGGTGGTAATTCAGATATGTAGTCCGCCGGAATCTGGGCGAAATAATCATAAACTCCGCAGCGAAAACGGATTTTGGGATTAGGCGTGTAAACGTCAACCAAGATTCCGAAAATACGAAACTTTCCGCTTTCGTCGCGGTCATCGGCTTGGCTGAAATGAATGATGCCGTCGGGATGTGTATGAAGTTCAATACAAGCCTCGCCGTATTCCTTCTGCGAATCATCAGCTAGCGCCCGCGCCCAACCTCTTTCCGTGCCGATACTTTTCCACCACCACCTGCTTGTTGCCTCATTCCAGAAAACAATATAAACATCTTCCCGAAATTGAATAGAGTCGCTACCGAGTCGTGCATTTTCCAAAATTTCGTGCCAGATGTAGCCCGGAATACGCGGTTTATGCCAGACAATTCCGCTTTTCGCTTCGGGTAAACCTTTGACCGGTTCACGGCAAATTGGCAGGCAAACGGAAAATTCACGACGCCTTGCGCGGATAAAAAGTCCGTTTCCTGCTAAAAGATACTCGAACATTACAGCCGTTATCGCTTCCGTTTCGTGAGAGGCGATTTTATGTTCGACAAATTTTGGAACGAACGGTAAAACCTTTAAATTGCTCATAGTTCTAAAAATTCGAGAAATGTTTGTTTTCGACGACGTGCAGCCACAATTTCTCAATCGTCGCGTTCGTTTCGACGAGTTCGGACGCGGGAAATCTGCGCGTCTTTTTTTCAGCCAGTTTTAACAAAAGTTTGCGGACATCTTTTGGTTCGCTCAGACATTTGTTTGCTGAATGATCGCCGTTAAATGGAGTATTGAAGATAAGATTCCAAATCAAATCGAGATTTTCAATTTTCGCCTCCGGGACTTCATTGCTGCCGAAACAGATTTTTCCGCTCAAGTTGTCGCCGATATTCGGAAGCGGCGCGAGGGCGAGTTTAGTGTTGGGCGAAACCTTTTTTCCTTGCGCCGCCCAAAGATAGAATTCGTCGTTGTGTCCAAACAATATTAATGTCGGTAGAGGACAAGTAATTTCCGCTACTTCATCGTTAGTTTCAACAAAAATCGTTCTAATTCCGGCGGGTTCGTAAGAAAGAATGTAATTGCCTTCCGGCTCTTCGCGGTAGCGTAAAACCTTTCGCGTCATCCAACCGGTATCGGTCTGAAATTCACGAAATGCGCGGGCGATTTGCTCGCTCGATAAGGCTTTAGCGGATTCTTTGCCCGATTCAATCCGTTTGAAAAGATACTGACCGGGCAGAAAATACAACGCTCCGAGTGCATCGGGCGGTGAAGTTAAACGAGTAATATTTTCCATCAGCTTTCACCAACTTTTTTTCTACCCGTTGTTTGCCGCTTATTTTTCTTTTCGGGAATTTTGCCCGTGTTCCAGAGCGAAATCATTTCAAACAAAATTTCACCCGTATTCGCTTCGATTAGCTCATCAAGCAAAACCGTTTTTTCGAGCATTTCGTTCGCTTCTTTGTAACTTTTGCTGAGAAACTCGACAGTTTTTTCATCCCACGAATAACTTTGGTAGTATTGGCAATTTGTCGTATCAAGCCACGGATTCCCCGTTGAATGGTCAACCACTTCAAAAATATTAAGATACAGCCCGATTCTGCCCGTTTTTTCCAGATTCCAGATTTTGTCGAACGAATAACGGTTGATTTCGGGAAAATCCGCCTGATAAATTTTGTAGTTATTTTCTAAAAACTCCCAAATTTCTTCGCTCTGACTGAAAAGTAATAACGCCAAGACATACGAAACGCGCAAGTCTTCATACTCGATTTCATCGCAGCAGAAATCCACATTGAGCGAAAAAATATTGAAATTATCGAAATCCGTTTCCGGGTCTTCGTTCCAGCCGTTCAGAAGCGGAAAAAGATGGTCATTGACGAGTTCAAAAAATTCGTTGGCTCTTTCCGTATAGTTTTCGTAAACACCCGTTTTGAAAAGACTTGTCCGCGAACGACTCCATTCATCGGGAAAATACTTTTGAAAAAGCTGATATTTTCGCTGTTCCCTGATTACTTTTTCAATGCTCCGGCAAGCCTCCAAAGCGTTTGAATTTCTGACTTTGAACTCCAGAAAGTCAATCGCGCCATAAATCCGTTCAACGTAAGATTTTTTAGGATTGCTCCAAACCGGATTGAATTGCTTGGTTTTCAAAACTCTTGCTACTGACATAAGCAATCTAAAAACCAATGGGAACTGAATGAGCCGGGCGGGGCGGCGTTTTGACCAAAACCGTGAACTGATTTTCAATCCGGCTGATTTCTTCGCGGCTCAAATTTAACACTGCCTCCGCCCGTTCAATCTCTTGAAAGTCGAAGGCTTCCGCCATTCCTTTGAGCATCAATTCTTCTGCCAAAAGAATCGCCGGATTTAGTTGTTCATCCGCCGCGCATAGAATTTCAAACGGCGTTTCGGACTGAACTTCGCTTCGACGGTTTTGCCGGAATTCCTTTGTGCTGCGCCCGTTTGACGATTGTAACTGTAAGTCTGCCATCTTTGACTTCCCGCGTAATTGCAGCGTTTTCGATTGACGAATAATGCGGCTGAAGAATGGATTTTAGTAATTTGTCGTCCTGCGCCAAAACTGCTTCCAATTCAACTTCCTGACCCTCGATTTTGATAACCGCCATCTTTTCGGTGATGACGGCTTCAGTTTGAACTTGTGTTGTCTGTTCCATAGCTTTTATTTTTTACGGTTAATTAAAACCCGAAAAGATTTCCTTGCTGACCTGCTTGCGCCGGTGGTTGAACGACAGGCGCAGAAGAAGCCTGATTTGCTTCAGGCGATGTGGTTTGAGTTGTTCCACTTTCTTTCGGTTTAGCAGTCTCCTGCGAAGCGGTTTTAACTGCCGAATTTGATTTCGGAGCGGTTTTCTTCGCCGTCAATTTTTCCTTTTTCAACTTATCCATCACTTTGGCGGGCAAATCGTTTTTGTATTCCGCTAAAACTTTTTCGAGTTCGGGCATCAGTTCCGTCGTTAAATTGTTTCCGGCAAGCTCAACCAGCGAAAACTGCGGCGCGAAATCGTGTGTTTTAACGCTCAAGACCGCTTTTCTTACAAGTGAACCATCAGCGACGGGAAGTAGTTGAATAGTCGCTGTTACCGTGCATTTTCCCCATTGATACGGCTCTTTTTCCGGCACGGATAAATTGCCAACTGCTGTTTTTGCTTCAACTACACTTTCGGGCGAAGGTTCAATTTTTTCTTCGATTTCACTTGTTGGCAATGCCGTTTCTTCGACTGTTTCGCTTGAAACATTTTCAGTAGTTTTGACTTCCGCCTGTCTGACGAAATCATTTTCCGAAGCCTCGAAATATTCTGATTTTATCGAAGTTTCTTCAACTTCATCCACAATTTCCGCAATCGAATCTTCATCCTCTGTCGTCGTTTCAATAACGCCCAGAAACTCATCTTCCGATTTTGTTTCGCTATTAATCGTCTCTGAAGCGATTTGTGACGAATCCTGCGTCAAATTAACTATCGTTGTTGTTTGAATCGGGCGCGCACTCCGCAATCGGTCAAGGAAATGATTGAGAAAAATGTTTTTGATTGTAGCTTCCTCGCTCTCGCGGCTCATATATTCCAAACCTTGCCAAAATTCGAGTGCTAGACTTTTGCCTGATTCTTCCGTGTTGACAAAGCCTTCTGTTTCCATCGCCGCATTTGCTAATTCTGCGGCGGTAAATTTTAACTGCTCGATTTTTTCCTGATTTTCGAGATTGATGAATGTTCCCGCACTTAAAATTTCCATTTGTTTTATCTCCAAATTTTGCTTTCCGCTTTTTTTTCTTTTTTGATTAAAAATATTTGATAATTTGAATTGATGCAGAGAGTTAAAACTTGTAATGAATATTGTTTGAGTTAAAATTGATGAACTATGAACAGTGAAATTGAAAAAAATTCGGAAAAAACAGTAAGCGGTATGGATTGCCACGAATGCGGAAAAGTGAAAAACTCTTTGGAACTCAGTCCCGCCGTTATTGATAACAAATTAAAACTCGTTTGCGCTGAATGTTGGGACGCGGCGGCTTAATCAGGCAGAGCAACCATTTACTCTCGTGAGGATTTGACGGCATTTTCCGAATTGAAATGAAAAAGCCGAACGCGCAACTTGTCCGGCTCTTCAGGTTAAGATTTTTTTAGAGTGGAATTTTAGAAAGGCGCATCTTCCGCTTCTTCCTCTGCAATTTTCATATCGCTCAATTTATTTTCCATCAAAATTTCGCCGTGGGCGGCTTCCATTTCTTCCGTTTCTACAATTAATTTGTCTGTGTCCTCGATAAGTTGAGACCATCGCGCCTCATCTTCCGCTTCATCGAAAGGAATAATCGCCCAATCTACCGTTTTGTTATCAGCTTCTTTGTTTTTTTTAGTTTCAGTCATATTTTTTGATTATCTTGCGATTTTTATTGTGAGCTATTTCAGGCAGCGACGGCAAATTTTTGCTCTTGAATCGGAAAGATTTTTACTTCGCTAGTAGATTTGAATTTTTTCATAATCCGTGAAAGCGTCGTATGTTCCACGCCGAGATTTCGCGCCGCGCTCCGCAGGCTGCCGCCGTTTTCCGCTAAAATATGCTCAATGACGTTCCCGGCTGCCTTCAAATAAATGCTATCAAGGGTTTCGGTTTTCGGGTTAAAAGCGACGGTTATTAAATCTTCGCCGCGCGCGCGGAAATCGTAATGCGAAATGTTATTTATTTCCGTCTCACCTGACTCGGTTAAAACAAAATCTTTAATTTTGTCGCCCAAAATTTTGGCGACGGTTTCGACTGAAATTACGCTCTCGTCAAGACATTCGACGGCAATCCGGGTCGCAAAATTGTGAAGCTCACGAAAATTCCCTTCCCAATCATAATATTTGATCATTTCAAGTGCATCCCGTGAAATTTCAAACGGTTGTGTGCGCCCGATTGCCGAACATTCCTTCTTCAAATCGGCTTCGAGTATTTCTTTGATTTTTTCTTTTTGGTATTTAAGCGGCACGGTTTCGAGGGTTAAAATGTTCAATCTGTCATAAAGATCGGCGCGAAAACTTCCCTTTTCGACCATTTCCTTGAGATTAGCGGAAGTCGCTGCGATGATTCTCGTATCCACGGGACGTTCGGCATTACTTCCGACGCGGCGGATGCGTTTTTCTTCGACCGCTTTGAGCAGCTTGGCTTGAAGCGATAATGGAATTTCGCCGATTTCATCCAAAAAAAGCGTTCCGCCATTAGCGATTTCAAAAAGTCCGGCTTTCGGCGCGGTTGCTCCCGTGAACGCTCCTTTTTCGTAACCGAAAAGTTCCGATTCGAGCAGTTCCTGCGTTAAACTCGCACAGTTGAGATTGATGAATTCCTTGTTTGCCCGCGAGCTTGCTTCGTGAAGTCTTCGGGCAATCGTCGTTTTGCCCGTGCCGCGCTGTCCGGTAATCAAAACATAAAAAGGCACGCGGGCGTAACGGCTAATTTTTTCCTCTAATTCCGCAACTAATTGTGCGCCTTTGTTATCAGGTTGTTGATAGTTAAAATAATTCATCTTAAGTTTCAGGTTTTAATTTAGGTTTGCGCTTAATTGTTTTTCAATTCGCGTGCCGAATTTTTGGACAATTCTAAATTTGACGCTAAAACGAAGATAACAGGAGTTTTAGGCTGATTTAACCGGAGGGCTTCACAATGCCGGAAACTACAAAACTGTTCACGCTGGCGACACCGAGGTGTTCACGCTGTGAACAGTTTTGTTTTCAATTTGTTTTAATTCATCCTCAATCAAAAGATAATTTTTGACGATCTCCAGTGTCGCGCGATGCCAACAAGGATTGCCCTCCCAAAAGGCGAAACATAAACAATCGTCTGGCTCTTCAAGGCGACATTCTTTGGCTGATGTCCGGTAAAATTTAGCTTCGCCTTTTTCGGTAACGCTATCGCTTAAAATCAGTAGCGAGTCATTTTCGTAATTGATATACGGATTTTCGATGAGTCTTTGGTAGGCTTTTTTGAGAGCGTTGTAACGGCGATTTCTCATTTTTTGGCGTTGATCCCGACGAACTAAACGGCGCGTTTCATTGTAGGCTCTTTCAAGCAGAAATGGGTTTAATATCATAATTTTGCGATTGATTTAATTTCTGACTAATATTCGGGCGATGTCTTCAGCAGGCGGCTCAATTAACCAATCGGGTAACGAAACAGGAGTTTGGCTGGTGGTTAAAGCCGGTGTATTTTGCGCGTAATTGCCGTTCTCGCCCGTTTTTAACAGGTGAAGCGGCGGATAGATCTTCAAAACCTTTTCGAGCGCATCGAGGGCAAGAATTTCATTTTCGGGCAAAAAGAAACGGTTGCGACTGTTTTGAATGATATTGATGAGGGCAGTTTCCCGAAGTTCGCGGATTTGTTCGTAGGAACTGGGACAAATTTCAATCACACGATTTCCTTGAAACCGGGTTGGGCGAATTCTAACATCGCCGAGCAATTCGACGATTTCATTTTCATCTTGAACGGCACGAAGAATTTCTTCGGCGGTTCCGGCGGCGGATTGCCAGATGCCAAAGGCGCGCCTGATTTCTTTGATCGTGTTGCCGGCGATGTTCACTCCAACCAGTCGCACACCGTCATCGGTAGTCGTGCGGACGATATTTAAGCCGGTTTGCTGCAACTTTTTCAAATTTTTCCAGATCGGCAATAGCGCGCCGCTCAAAAGATGAATTGTTTTTTGCTCCGTCGGCGGAATCTTTTCTTGTTCAGCTTGCCACCAAGCGCGGGCGCGGCTTTTGGGAACGATTTTGAATCGGGAATTGAGTTCGCTTTCCCGAATGTAAATTAGGTTATAACCTGCCGGACGACTCACAGAAACCATTTGATAACGCTCACCCGTTTCCGGGTCGGTATGCGCGAGTGTCGGGCGCACTGCAACAAATTCGCCCGTATTTCTATTTTCATAAAAATAAACGCCGTCAAACTGCGAGATTTCCTCAAATTTAGCAGGGCGCGTCGGAACGGTGATTTCCAGTCTGTAATAAACCGTGTTCGCGCCGGTTAAGGCATCAGTATAGAGAACTTGGGGCGATTCCAACATTTTCACCGAACTTGCTTTGAGGTCTTCCAGTCCGTCATCAATTTTGCCGATTGCTTTGAGATGTTCGATAGTTTCGAGAAAAGTTTGATAGAAATAATCAAAGAGCGCGTTTTGACGTTCGACTTCAAGTGATAACAAACGATTCAAGAAACGCGGAATGTTCGTTCGTTCCGACGGTGTTATTTCGTCGCGTTCACTTCCCGTTTTGAGCAGTCCCATATCTATTAAAGTCTGCTTCGGATCGTTCAACCCGATAATTTCTTCACCGTTTAAGATTCGGGTGAAAACGACGTTCAAAGCTGCCCTGCCTGCTGGCGATTCGAGATTGTATTTGTCTAAGTTTCCGGCTTTCTCCGCCCGCCGGTCGCCTTTGGTCAACGCGCCCATATTTCCCAAGCGGCGCGCGATGGTCGCCGAAAATCTTTTCTCTCCGCCGAGTTCGGTAAAAAACAAACCGTAAATCGGCGGCGCGAGTTGGTCGGTGCGATGCGTCCTGCCGAAATCCTGCACCTGTTTATCGGCTGACCATTTCAGTTCGGCGGCGATGTGATACCGCCTTTGCTGATTACGCGCTTTGCGGCTGGCGTGAAGTGAATCGCCCGTGGAAGCAACTTCCGACATAATCGCAATCCGCTTGTCTTTGTTTTGAAAACAGTTTTTCTCGTGCAGATTTATCAAGCGGTTCGGCACGCCCGGAATCTGGCGGGCGCGGTATTCGAGTCTTCCCGAAAGCGTTTTGATCAACCTTTTTTTGCGCCCGGTCATCTCGGCGACGTTTTCCGTCCCGAAGTAATTAACCAGTTGATCAAGCGGGTGTTCGGGGATTTCCAATAAAGAAAGCCTGTCGAGTAATTCCCTTTTGAGTTCCAGCGCGACGCGGCTTTCAAGCTGCTGTCCGCTTTCATCAAGCACCGGAACATAAACGGTCGTGCCGCTGTTGTTATCGGTCTGCTCTTGGAAAACTTTGGTCGGAAAACAGTTCTCGACGAGCCGCGAAAGCGTTTCGCGCGGGCTGAAATCCAAATCGTCAATCGCTTCGTCTTCGTCAATCGCCCGGCTGATCTGCTTTTTCGTCTGTGCTTCGCCCGTGCCGGTGATTGAAACGACGATAGATTGCTGCTCGCCGAGGGCATTTTCGATTTCTCGGATAATGGTCGGAACTTTGAAAGCCGTAATTAGATTGCGGAAACACCGCTGATGCTCCGCCCAGAATTGCCCGACGACATAACGACGCGAGATTTTACTCGAATTCGTAATGTCGAGAGCGCGGTTGAAATTCTTCAAAACTTCTTGCCACGCCCGTGCCATATTGTTATACATTTCGCGCTGTTTGGGCGTTAAAGGATGAATAACTTCGCGGTATTCAACCGCCAAACCGGAATCAGGATCAACACCGTAACTCAAGTTACCGGAGAAATATCTGCCCATTGCTTTGAGGTCGCGGCAAACCATTTCCATCGCGCCGACTCCGCCCGCTTCGATTTCTTCGGCAAACTGCGGAAAACCAAGCGGAAAACTTGTTCCTTCGCCCCACAAACCCAAACGGATTTGATAACCGAGATGTTTGACTTCGCTCGCAGCGGTCGCCGATGAATAAACAACCCGCACTTCGGGGGATTTAATCGGGTCTTGAACTTCTAAAACTGCTGCGCCGGTTTGTGTCGCTTTCCCGTTTTCGTCAGCAAAGGCGTGCTTGGCTTTGTGTCCTTCGTCAAAGATTTCCAAGCCATTCTGCCCAAGCCAGCGCATTATTTGGTCAATCCGTCTTTCGCCCGTTTTGGATTTGGCAATCAGCGATTTGTAAGTGCAAAAGATAATGCCTTCACGAAGAAGAATATTTTGTTCGGGCGTGTAATCGTTGATGAGGCGAATCGGAATTCTGAATCCCAGCCGCTCAAACTCTTCGCGGACGGCTTCGATCAAATCCGTTTTAACCGAAAACCAGATTGTTTTTCGGTTGCCGCGAAACCAATTATCCAGAATGATGCCGGCAAGCGATGAAGTCTTTCCGGCTCCCGTGCCGTCGCCAATAGAAATTCCGGCTCGCGCACCGTTTGCTAACCTTTGCTCGTGGGCTTGTCCGGCATAGATCACCCGCTCGAATTGAACTGCCGAAATTAAACCAAGGTTGTTCAAACGATGAGGCAAAGAGGGGCGATATGTAATCGGGGGCGGCGCAACATTTGCCAAACCGGGCGTTTCGACAATCAAACCCGGATGCTTCGCGCCGCCCGTAATCCAATGCGGCTGATAAACTAACGGCTCGTTTTCGCTCGCCTTGCTGCTGCCGCGACTGATTCCCGCTTCTTGATTTTCCGTCGGCGCAACCGCAGCCGGCGCATAGTTCGCCGCTTCAAACGCCGGAATTTGCGTCTGCATTAAATTTGTCTGCATTTTGATTTGGATTATTTGTTCAGACGAAGGTTAAACTCTTGAACTTTACCGAATGCTTCTTCGACTGTGCTGGCGGAAAAACAATTGATTTCATTTAGAGCCTGATTCCAGTCCGTCTTTTGTAGCTCTAAGAATTTCTTGCCGATGATGAGATTTATATCTACGGTCGTGCCGTTTTTAAAGTATTCCCGCCCGTCAATTTTAATGATTGCGCTGACTTTGATGCGGTCGGAAAGTTTCCGCCAGAAGTCGTTTCCGGTTTTGGTGTCAAGTCCACCGGCTTCTCCCAAAATAATTCCGAACTTTCCGCCTTTTTTCAGTCTTTCCAGTGTAGATTCGACGTGCCGGAAACCGAATTTGCTGGAATTGTTCTTCGTGCGCCCACCGCTCGACGAAAATGGCGGATTCATCAAAATACAATCTGGCGCGCATTCAGGCGGAAGAAAATCATTGATAAATTCGGCATTGAAAGCGGTAGGCGCAAATCCGATTTGTCCAAGTAGCAAACGCCGACGTGAATCAATTTCGTTGGTGTGCGTTTTTATCCCCTTTCCGCTCGTCCAAACAGCTAAATTGCCCGTTCCGGCAGATGGCTCAAGCACCTCTTGATGCTCGGTTAAATTTAATAAATAAACCAAAAGATAGGCTATGCTCGGCGGGGTAGAAAACTGCTGCCTTTCCGTTTGCTCCCGACTTCGCCAACTTTGTGTTGGCAGACGTTTATGTAATGGTTTGAGCAAATTACTCACCACATTTGCCGGATTCACATCAGTAATCAGATTTACGGCGTATTTCCTGCTAATCAGTAAGTTGAGTGCGGCTTCGGCGATTTCGTGGACATAATGGGGATTTGATTCCCCATTAAAAAAATCGGCAACTTTACGGCAGATTTCAAAAAGTTCCCGATTTGTCAGTGATTTTTTTTCGTTATCAATCCGGTTAATTATTGTTTCAAAACAGAATTGATAGTCTGGTTCGATATTTTGATTTTTCGTTTCCATTAGCGCTTGACCTATTCATTTGCCTGTTTTATCAACCGCTTATTTTTTTAATTCCTTCAGCTACTCAAATTTTGATAACTTTCTATTTCTTCTTTTCCCTCTTCAGTCAGAATGTAAATATTTCCTTCCTTGTTACCCGAAAGTCTTTTGACTTCAATCAAGCCCATATCTTCCAAAGTATAAATCGCGCTGATAAAAGTGCGGTCGGACTTGACCCCTGAACCTTCGAGAATATCCCGCTTGCGAATTGAAATTTCGTTCGTTTTTTGTTCTTCGGCAACTTGCACGAATTTAACGCAAAGATAATCCCAAATGTTCTTGGTTTTTTCATTCATCTGGTCGCGCCACAGCAGTTCAATTAACTGCTTTCCATTTTCACCTCTGACAACAATCGCCGCTTTTTGAAACTTTGTCATTGTCCGCGTAACCGGCGTGCTGGCTTGAAAAATTCGCAAACGCTCAGCTCGCTCTTTTCCTCCGGTCCCCGTCGTCAATGAATCTGAGGTAATATTTTGAGCTTCCTTTTTGGGTGACTTCGGATCAACGACTGTTTTTTCTTTGCTTATTTTTTTTGCCTGATTTTGAGCTTTAAAGGTTTTTGTTTGTTCACTGCTCGGCGTTTTGTTTACGTTCGGCGTAGCGTTTAATTTTTGTCCTCCATCTTGTTGTTCGGACTTTGCAATAATCGGGCTGATTGGAGCAAATTCGACGGGTTTTGTCTTCTGAATTATCTGACGAACGGATTTGTTTTCCGGCTTATTTTGTAATTCAATCACGGTTTTCCTTTTACTCATTAAACTTTAGCTCCTTTTTTCAAATTTCCGTTTGATTTAGCTTTTCTCTCGGCTGACTTTAGCTTTTTCATTATTTCTTTGGTCAACGATCTAACCTGTTCTGCCGCAGTGCTTGATGGATGCGACATCGTAACCGGTAATTTTTCAATCGGATTTCTTTCAATTGCCGTGTAGTCGCCGATAGATTGCTCGAAAACCTCCGCAATTAATTCCGTATGTTGCAGGAGAAACGCTTTTGCCTCTTTCGCCAAATCCGTTCGACTTTTATATTGATTCAAAATTGTTCCGAGAATTTTGAGTTCGGGATTTGCTTCTTCCCTAATGTTTTCTATGGTATTCGCCGTTTCCTGTAATCCTTCCAAGCCCATTGCCTTTGCCTGATAAACCAAAATGACGTATTCGGTCGCCATCAGTGCGCTTTCCTGAACTGTTCCGTCATATGGCGGCGTATCAATAAAAATGTAGTCGTATTGTTCTTTGATTTCCTCGATTCTTTTCTTTAAAGCAAGAGCCGTTGCAGGCGACATTTTTTCGAGTAGTTTGAGGTCTGTGCTGCCCCCGATTAGATGTAAATTGGGAACTTGCGTTTGAATTCCCGCTTCCAATAAACTGATTTTCCTGCCGCGCTCGTTACGTTTGTCCTTATTTATTTCGCCAAAAATGACATCGCCGATATTATACTGACTGTAATCACTCCAAGAACCCTTAATCATCGCATTAGTCAGCGAACACTGCGGATCGAAATCAATCATCAAAACTTTTTTGCCATTGATCGCAAAACCGGAAGCTAATTCAATGGTCATCGTCGTTTTCCCGACCCCGCCTTTCTTATTTGCAAGAGCAACTACCGTCATCTGATTTTCTCCTTAATTTATGATTAATACTATTTATTTTACGACTAAATACCTTCAAACATTTGAATCCCGGAAAAGTTCTGCCTAATTTATCAACTATGCAAACTATGTTCCGCGTATATATTTTGAAAGTTTAACGAGGGGTTAAATAACCACAGGTAATTATTGCTGTGACAGTTTTGTATCTTATTACAGCTATAATCTTTATGCAAGTAAAAGTATCTTGAATTGTAAAACGACTGTTAAAAGGGAAATTATCAATAGAGGTATCACTATCTTAACCCCCTGTATAGGTAGTGCAGTGGGTTAGCTTTTGTAAAAATAAATTAGGTGAAAAATTTAGAACTTAATTGGAATTGTAACACATCAATTGTGTAAATTCTGATTTAAGTGACAGGTCAAGTTCACTAATCCATTGAGAAAAAGAAACAATTTCAATTTTCCGATTATTGATAATTGCTTCATCAATACCGTTAAAATCGGAACACCAAGATAAGACGAAAAGATTGGAATTATAGTTATGATTAGAGGCATCAGAAAAACGGGCGCGAAGGAAACGCACAAGTTGACGTAATACCTGCGGATTATTTAAAAAATCATTGTCAAAAGCGGTAATTAAAGGGAAGCGACGAACAGCTTTAATCAATTCCGAGTGAGAACTTGAAATTCCGCCGATGGCAATGACATTAAACTCTGGATAATGATTCTGAACCGTCGCAGCCTTTAATGCACCTTCAGTGACTAGAAATGGTTTACTGGCGGAAAAAGATTCGGTCAAAGGTCGAACAAAATGAATGGGAGAGCCGGAACTGATTCCGCCACTTTGTTTTGGTGTAGAAAGCCAGACATAACGAACGTCATTTTC